>CAJUPP010000068.1 GCA_910588325.1 uncultured Hungatella sp. | reverse complement strand
CATCTCGCTTCCCGGATAAATTTTTGTCGTAACAAAAATATCCTCCCGCTGTATTATTCCTACGTTGATTGCTTCCCAGATTGCCTGCCCGATTTCCTCCTCATTGCCATAGGCAGAGGCAATATCAATCAGGCGAACACTGTTTGATATTGCAGATTTCACAGCCTTCCATACCGCTATTTCAATTTTTTCCTGAAATCCTGGAGTTCTTTCAACTTTGAAGCCGAACCGTTCTCCATGCCGTAATCTGTAAATATCCACATATCCTCAAGGCCGAGGTATTCCAGAAAATCCCCCTTGCAGAAAAACATTGCCCCATCATACATTGCAGGAGCACCGGAACTTAATATCACAGCCACTTTTTCAGATTCCGGGGCTTGCTCGGATAAGCGGCAGAATAGAAACGGTCGAGGGTACACTTTAACTGTCCCGTAACACCATGATAGTAAATCCGCGAGGCAGTGACAAGCATATACGCCTTATGTCCTGCAGATTCCGCACCTTCCCGGAACACATCCACCATCTGTTTCGTATTGCCCTTCGGACGTGGACTTCCGTTCAATACTAAAATACGCATAACCGTTACCTCCAGGCTTTCGCTTTTCTCATATCCTGCATTACAATATTCATGTTAAAGACGAGATGCCGCATATCATCTGGCACACGGCATCCCGTTGCCGCGTTATAACGCTTTGGCAAGCTGATACATCATTTGGGGTTAAGGGGCTTCCCTTGTTTTTTCTACCGTATCGCAGCCGCTTCCAGGAACCACGCATTTATTTTCAAAATTCGAATAATTGTCTGCAAGAAGGCTGGATGATCCGTTCCTGCATGGGCTTTCCCTTAAGATGGCTATTTTCACAATAGATACCTCCCTGCCTCTGTTTTATGGCATGGTACTTAAATCCCTATACATTTCATCCGTAACAGGTTCCATCCACTCATTGGAGGTGTCCTCTCCCGGACATTCCACCGCCAAGTGGCTGAACCAGCAGCCGGCCTTTGCCCCATGCCAGTGTTTCACTCCGGCAGGAATGGTCACTACATCCCCTGGTTTCAGGCTTCGTGCCGTTTTCCCTTCTTCCTGATACCACCCTTCACCGTCTACGCAGATAAGGATCTGACCGCCGCCTGACCGGGCACGGTGAATATGCCAGTTGTTCCTGCAGCCCGGCTCAAAAGTCACATTTGCAATAAATACAGATGTGTTCTTCACATCCGTCAATGGTTTCAGATAGCTGTTTCCAACAAAATACTGGCGATAGGCCGTGTTCGGTTCACCCTGTCCAAAGAACCCGCCATGCTGTTCCTGCTCCCCATCGTCCGCATAAACCTCCTTTGCCATACGGAATACCGCCCACGCTTTCGGCCAGCCCACATAAAAACCGACGTGCGTGACAATAGCGGCCATTTCCGGTCGGGTTACGCCATGGGCTTTGGCATTTTCCAAGTGATACCTAAATGAAGAATCGGTAATCCCGGAGGACATCAGAGCCACAACAGTAATAATGCACCGTGTCTTCAGATCAATATCCTGATTGTTCCAGTTCTCTCCAAATAGAATATCATCGTTATAGTGAGCAAAATCCGGGGCGAAGCCGCCCAGCTGATCTCTGCCTGAAGTCTGCGTAATCTTTTCCATTTCGTTATCCTCCTTCTTGAAACCTGATTCGATGAAATCATCATGTTACTGTTCACCAACATTGAGAATTAGCAATGACATCATCATAACATACCCATAGAGAAAATTCCAGTTACAGTTTAGAATACGGTTGATATGGTTGAACCTTTCTGGCAGTTTGTGTATAATACGAATTAGAAACCTTCCAAACTGCTTGGAGAAAGGAGTAAGCAATGAAATACAGAGAACTTGGAAAAACCGGATTAATGGTAAGCGAAATCGGTCTCGGCGGGGAATGGCTGGAGCGTCACAACACGGAGGAAGTGAAACAGGTGATTGACTGCTGTACAGAGGCAGGAATCAATATTTTAGACTGCTGGATGTCAGAGCCTAATGTGCGATCCAACATCGGCGCTGCTTTAAAGGGCAGTCGGGATAAATGGATCATTCAGGGCCATATCGGCTCTACCTGGCAGAACGGCCAGTATGTACGCACCCGGGACTTAGAGAAGGTTGACGCTGCATTTAAAGATCTTCTGACCCGGATGTGTACGGATTACATAGACCTGGGAATGATTCATTTTGTAGATGAGACGGCGGAATTTGCCAAAATCATGGAGGGAGAATTTATCGGGTATGTAAAAGGGCTGAAGGAAAAGGGAACCATCCGCCACATCGGCATGAGCACCCACAATCCAGATGTGGCAAAGCTGGCTGCCTTAAGCGGCGTGGTAGAGATGATTCTCTTCTCCGTCAATCCTGCTTTTGACATGCTTCCGGCCAGTGAAAATATTGACGATTATTTTAAGGATGAATATGAGGTAACGGCGGACGGAATCACGCCTGAGCGGGAAGAGCTGTACCGCATCTGCGAACAGCAGGGTGTGGGAATCACCGTGATGAAAGGGTATGCCGGCGGAAGGCTGTTTAACGCTGAAACTTCACCCTTCGGTGTGGCTCTTACACCGGTTCAGTGTCTGCATTATGCCCTGACCCGCCCGGCAGTAGCCAGTGTTATGGTAGGCTTTGACACCCCTGCGCACGTAGACGCAGCTGTTGCCTATGAGACGGCCTCCCAGGAGGAACAGGATTATGCCACAGTTCTGGCCCATGCCCCCCGCCATGCTTATTCCGGACAGTGTACCTACTGCGGCCACTGTGCTCCCTGCCCTTCCGGAATCGATATCGCCATGGTAAATAAGCTGTATGATCTTGCACAGATGCAGGATACGGTTCCGCCCACTGTCCGGGCCCATTATGAAAGCCTGTCAGCCCGCGGAGATTCCTGTATCCGATGCGGCGGCTGTGAAACGCGGTGTCCTTTCGGAGTACACGTGGTGGAACGGATGGCTGCTGCTGCAAAGCTTTTTGGATAACCAGTACTTTTCCGGCGCCTGAATCTATCATACATAAAGGGGGAAGTCATCACTTCGTCTGCTGCGACAACGTGATGCCTTCCCCTGATTTTGCCTTACTGTGAAAGTCACGAATCCTTGCTGTAGGTCTGCGCACCTGCTGCGCTGACCGTTCGACGCGCCAAAATGCCCGTTTTTGGCATTTTGTGTGCATCCCCCGGAGGGTTCACAGGAACCCCCTTTCATTCATGGCGGCGCCTGATGGCTGGCATGGGGGGTTACTGGGAAAGTTCCGCCGCCGATTAGGCGGCATGAATTCAGGTATGCCAAGTGTGCCCGCCAGACTTTCATGTACAGCGGTGCGTTTGCTGCCGGGCCCATGAAGGTTTACTTTGTCACCCACTCATACTTCCCTCTCTCACCCACACCATAGAAGTCTGCAAAGCTGACATCAAAAATATCCTTCTGAATCCCACTTACATCGATCCGGTTCTTAATCAGATACTGCCAGATTCCGGCGTTGGCGATATTTCCCTGGAAAAGGATTCCTTCTACCTTACCGTCTTTTAAGATTATTCGCTTATACTGTTTTTTGTCTTCCCGAATACGGACTACGTCCCCCTCGTCTTCCAGTATTCTTCCTACACAAAGAGTTACCAGCCCGAAAAAGTTGATGGTATTTTTTATGGCGTAAGTGTCTGTATATTCACAGTCCAGCCCGCACATATTTCTTCCTGCCACTCTTCCCTGATCTGCCGCATTGGGCCAAATTCCGGATCGTCCTGTAATGTCTCCGGCGGCAAATATATCTGGCTGGGAAGTCTTCATATGAGAATCCACGGTGATCCCACGGTCACATACTATGCCGCTGCCTTCCAGACAGGCCAGCACAGGACGGACACCTGCCGCAACCACAATAAGGTCACAGGGGATCTCTTCCCCGTTGTCCAGCGTCACTTTATGAATCCTGCCGTCCTCTTCACACAAAGCACCGGACGCCTTCCTCTCCAGCACAAACCGGACACCTGCCTCTTCAAACCGCTTCTGGTACTCTCCGGCAGCATGGGCATCCAGCTGTACCGGAAGGATCCGGTCTGCCATTTCCACAACGGTCAGCTTCTTGCCCAGCTCTAAAAGCCCATAGGCTGCATCCAGGCCTACCAGTCCGGAGCCTATCACCAGCACATGCCGGGCATCTTTTGCCTCCTTCACAATGGCCTGGGCATCGGAAAGATTCCGAAGGCCGTACACATTGGATGCCTTCCTAAGCTCTCCCACAGGGGGAATAAAGCTGTCGGCACCTGCGGCTATGAGAAGCCTGTCATAGGAAACTTTTTCTTTATTGCTTAGAAGGATTTCTTTCTCCTGCGGGCAGATTGACTCCACCTCCACGCCTTTTAACCAGGTGACACCGTATCGCTCAAAGAAATCTTTTTCTGTAAAGTCCAGTCCTTTTTCGTCTCTCTCACCGGAAATAAATTTGTGGAGCATGCACCGGGAATGAACGTAAGTATCTCTGGAAATCATAAGGATCTGGCCGTCCGGATCCTGGTTTCTTATGGTTTTCGCAGCCTCGGTTCCTGCCACGCCTGCACCGATAATCACATATTTCATCCCTTACACCTCCTCTACGCAGATTGCTTTTTTCGGACAGGAGCTTACACAGGACGGTTCTCCCCCGGCATTTACACAGAAATCACATTTTATCACTTTGCTCTGGGTTACCGTGTCTGGTTTTAATACGCCGAAGGGGCAGTTCATCACACACATGAAGCAGGATCCGCACCGGGTTTCATCATAAAATACATGGCCGCTTTCCGGATCCTTTAAAAGGGCCCCGCTCATACAGGATTTTACGCATTCCGGGTCATCACAGTGGCGGCAGAACAGAGGCTTATAGTTTCCCTGGCTGTCTTTTAGAATGAAATTGCGGGATTCATTGGCCGGGTCTGTCAGATCCAGATCATAGATGGTTCCCGGTTCCTTCCTGTGGGCCTGCATACAGGCAGCGGAGCAGTTCTTACATCCATCACATTTCTTTTCATCTATCATGATGCGTTTCATCTTCACCACCCCTTTCTATATCTGAAGTCCCTGGCGTTTCTCCAGTATAATCTTTTCCAGAATATCGGCGGACGCCCTGGCGTCTCCGTTGATAATCACCTGGCCGCCGGTCAAGGTCTTCATATCTTCTGTCAGCACCTGCACAGCTGCCTTGCTGCCTGTGACAAAGGGCGGAAGTCCCAGGTGAAGGGGAAGTCCCAGAGCCAGGCCGTAGCAGCCGTCTGCCAGTGCCTGCTCTTCCAGCCACTGTGCGGCAGAAAGAACCAGAGGAAGCTGAGGCAGATCCACATGAAGCGCCTCTGCCAGCTCTGTTGCCACGATCTCCAGACGTCCGATAGCCAGACAGGGGCCGAAGTTTAAGACAGGCGGAATTCCCAGCTTCTCACAGACCGCCCGTAGCTTAGGCCCTGCATACTTTGCCGCCTCTGGTGTCATCAGGCCGCAGTTTTCGATGCCGCCTGAAGAACATCCGGCCGTCAGCACGATAATATCCCTGGCAATCAGTTCCTTTACCAGATCCACGGTCAGGACGTCATGGCCTCCGGCCGTTAAGTTGGAACAGCCTACCACGCCTGCAACGCCCTTGATATCTCCGGATACAATGAGATCGATAAGCGGCTGCCATGTTCCGCCCAGGAAATTTTTCAGAGATACCTCACTGACACCGGTAAGGGTGTTGTCATTGCCGTGATCCGCAAACAGGTTCATCTTCACACTGCCCCTTCTGGCCCTGTATGCTTCTATCACCTCATCAATAATCTCCTCTGTTACAGCCGGACGGTTCTCAAAATCAAACTCCTTCAGCTCTGCATTGGCCTTCTTTGCCACATTGTCGATGCAGATCTGCTTTATCTTTAACTGATCGCAGATAGGCTCGATTCCCGGCAGGGTACAGTTAAACTCAGAAATCACCGCGTCGATGCCGCCGGTGGCAAGAATCGCCTCACTGGTATAGTTATTGCCTGCATGGCCGTCGAAAATCTCTGTGTAGTGGGCGCCCCGAAGCTGCAGATCCTGGCCTACACAGGTACAGCCCACCAGTTTGAAGCCTTTGGCTCCTGCCTTCTTTGCTTTTTCCTTCACATCCTCGTCTGTGAGACGGTTCTGCAGGAACGTAAACATGGAATGCTGGTGGCCGGTAATCATAATATTTATGTAATCCGGATCAATGACACGAAGCCCTACGGGAGCCATGCGGATCTCCGGTTCCCCCAGCACCACATCGTTGAGAAGATTGGTTAACACCAGGCCGTAGATTCCCGTGGAGATTCCCAGCTTTAAGCAGTCAAGAAGCATGTTGACCGGATCTGAATTTAAGTTGGTGGAACATTTTACAACGCCGTGAAAGACTTCGGATTTTGCTCCGCCGGGAAGGAGCCCCAGCTGCTCCCACCTTTCATAGCGGGGCCCGTAGGCCAGTTTTTTCGTCAGCTCCATCTTCTCATATTCCGGCAGATACAGATCCTTTAATACAGCATCTGCCACTGCCTCCGCCCGTTTATGGACATCCTCCTCCTGGATGCCGAAGATGGATGCAAGGCGGTTTAAAGTATTTACTCCCTTTATCTCCCCCTTCGTCCTGGCCGTGTTTCTCACGTTGAGAGCCGTATTCTCCACCACATGGATATAACAGCCAGAGCCGGAGGCCACGGCGCGGAGAAAGTTCCTGGCTACAATGGTATCCGCGTTGGCCCCGCAGATGCCTCTGGGCGCTTCCGGGGTGATACGGCAGGGTCCGTTGGAACACAGCCTGCAGCACACTCCCTGAAGTCCAAAGGCGCACTTGGTACTCTGGCCCTCTACCCGGTGGTGGGATGTCTCCATGGGAAGTCCGGCAATATAGCCCTCCAAAGGCTTATCCGCACTTTTACAGGTGCTGCATCCATAACATTGATTCATAAGTCATACCTCCTTCATAGATAGATTTTGTCATAATTTTACAACTTTTAACATCAGCTGCAAAATCTTGTGGTGGTTTTCTACTATGAATTTTACTATAAATGATAAAATTATTCAACAATCTTTCCTTCGGATTTTCTTCTGCTGCAAAAACCAAAGTAGATGCCGCACAGGATAATCTGCACCAGGGAAGATGCAGGAGTAGCCAGCCCGATGTGGAACAGACCTGCCCCGGCCTGGCGGCTGACAAACCAGCTTACTGGCAGCCTGACACCAAACGCGCCGATGATGCCCTGAAGCATAACGAACACTGTATTTCCCGTACCGTTAAAATAACCGATAAAGCAGAATAAAAAGGAAGTCAGCAGGCAGTCAATGGCATAGGCCTTCAAGTATTCCGCAGCGGCGGCAATAACGTCCTGCTCTCTGGCAAACATTCCTGCAAGCAGTTCCCCATGGAAAAAGGTAAGGTATCCCATAACAATACCTGCGAACAGAGAAGAAGAAATGCCGCACAGCAGCGCTTTCTTTGCCCTTTCCGTTTTCCCTGCCCCCATATTCTGGGCTACAAAAGCGGACATGGCCTGCATATAAGAAGAAGGAACCAGCATTACAAAACCACAGAGTTTTTCCGCTACGCCTACTCCTGCTGAGGCAACCAGACCAAGGCTGTTGACAATGGCGGTGATTGCAAGGAAGGAAATATTTACCAGCAAATCCTGAAGAGCAATGGGAATCCCCAAAGCAAGAAGATTCTGGATATATGTAGCCTTTGGCCGGATATCTGCCCTGGAAAGGGTAAATGGCAGCGTCCGTCTGCGGATAATTACAATGGATAGCACCACACTGACAGCCTGGGCAAATACGGTGGCTAAGGCCGCACCGGCGGAACAAATGGTGATGTAAGAAACCGTCTTGTCAAAAGCTTCTGCAGGTGCATGCATGATCTGGGCTGTTGCAGGCGCCGCAATTACCATAATGACCGATACGGCCAGGGCAAGGACTCCGAACAGCCAGATACCGCTTCCAATAATTTTGCCTGCCTCCTTCTTTCAGCCTTCGCCGATTTTCCGTTCCAGCAAAACGGTCAGCCCCATGGTCAGGCCGGTCATCACAACCGTTACCGTATTCATAATCATGGAACCGGTAGCAACGGCAGAAACATCGGCGCTGGTCCCGAATTGCCCCACCACCAACAGGTCAATCGCACCATATTGAGCATCAGGGACACGATGATGGTAAGCGGGAAGTTGATGGCCAGAGTCATCAGGTTCAGCACCAGCGTATTCTTAATGGCGCTCCAGAAGTTGGCGTCTGCAAACACCTTCTTAAATGTGGTGAACCCCCACCAAGTGCTGCCAAACATCCCCTTGAAAATGTTGTAGTCCTGAAATGCAATGGTAATTCCGTACATCGGAATATACTTAAAAACAATAAAATACACAACTACCGGCAGCATCATAAGATACAGCCATCTGCATTTCCACACCTGGGCCATGGTCTGCTGCCTGGTACGTCTGTGAGCAGCCCGGCCCTGTCCTTGTTGTTTCTTCATTCTTCCCCTCCTTAAAAATTTTCGTGTATTTCCGGATTTTATCACTTTCTCTGCATAAAAAGAAAGCAGCCCGGAAACACCTATTTTGTTACTTTTTGATTAATTTAATCATAAAAGATTGCATGAAAAAAAGGAATAAACCAGTCTGTATATTTCTTACACAAAACCTAGAATATATCTATCCGTCATATAGACTTTTTATTTGGGCCATGGTATACTTATTTCCGTAACAATACAAATCATATTATCAGAAAGGAGTGTGATGCCGTGTCTTTGACAAAAGAAGATCTGATGGCGATAGCTGATTTGTTTCAACCGATGCTTCAACCAATCAAGGAAGATCTGCAGGAGTTGAAAAACGACACAAAAGCACTGAAAAGCGATGTACAAATGCTGAAAGACGAGGTACATGTCCTGAAAGACGAGGTACATGTCCTAAAAGACGAGGTACATGTCCTGAAAGACGAGGTACATGTCCTGAAAGACGAGGTACAAATGCTGAAAGATGAGGTACAGGTCCTAAAAGACGATGTACAGGTTCTCAAAGATAAAGTACAGGTTCTGGGCGATGACGTACAGATCCTGAAACAGGAAGTACAAATGCTGAATAACGATATGCAGATGATAAAAGGGGATGTGGCGGAATTAAAGCAGCGGGTGTCTGAGATTGAGCTGACACTTGAGAATGTGACAAACCGCAATATTAAAATCATCGCCGAAGGCCATCTTGATTTGAGCCGCAGGCTTCATGAGGCCTTAAAAGTAGAAAACGAAAGAGAAATCATTGCAATCCGCGTTAATATTCTTGAAGGTGAATTACAGAGGATGAAAGCCCAGTTAAACTCGGACAGCAAGATACTTATATAGATTGGATACATAAAGAGATGTAAAGTCTGAAACCCAGGTTTTACATCTCTTTCCTTCTCTCTGCCAAATATATTACCGTTCCTGTTTGTGAACAATTACTCCTTTCTTTTATCCAGTTCCGTAAGATTTACACCTGCTACCGTTAATGATGCTTTTAAAGATAAATACTCTTAATTCCGTATATGTAAGAATTGTTTTATACCCCCAGTTTGGACACCCCGGTCTCCACAGCCTTCTTCGCCACCGCATCGGCCACGGCCTTAGCCACCCTATCGTCAAAGGCACCGGGAATAATATATTCCTCCGTCAGCTCCTCATCAGGGATAATCCCGGCGATGGCATAGACGGCGGCAATCTTCATCTCCTCCGTAATGTCCCTTGCCCTTGCATCCAAAGCCCCGCGGAAGATTCCGGGGAATACCAGCACATTATTGATCTGATTGGGGAAATCAGAACGGCCTGTGGCAACCACCCTGGCGCCGCCCCGTTTTGCCTCATCCGGCATAATCTCCGGTGTAGGATTTGCCATGGCAAATACAATGGCATCCTCTGCCATGGTGCTTACCATCTCTGCGGTCACCACCCCCGGTGCAGACACACCGATAAACACGTCTCTCCCCTTCATGGCATCTGCCAGGGTTCCGTGAAGCCCTTCCCTGTTGGTGCACTGGGCCATCTGAGCCTGGGCCGGATTCATCCACTCCTCCCCCACAGCCAGAATCCCCATTTTATCTACCAGAACCACATCCCCGATTCCAATCTCCTGCATCAGACGGCAGATGGAGATCCCTGCAGAGCCGGCTCCGTTGATTACAGCCTTTATCTGCCCCATCTCCTTTCCCACCAGCCTGAGGGCCCCTGCCAGCCCGGCACAGACCACAATGGCCGTGCCATGCTGATCGTCGTGGAACACCGGTATATCCAGTTCCTCCTTCAGCCGCCTCTCAATCTCAAAGCACCGGGGAGCCGAGATATCCTCCAGATTGATTCCGCCGAAGGTAGGGGCCAGCCGCTTTACCGTCTCTATAATCTCTTCCGTATCCTTGGTATCCAGACAGATGGGAAACGCATCAATCCCTGCAAATTCCTTAAACAAAATAGATTTCCCCTCCATCACAGGCATAGCCGCCTCCGGCCCGATATCTCCAAGGCCTAAGACCGCCGTCCCGTCAGACACCACTGCCACCAGATTTCCCTTTGCCGTATAGCGGTACACCTCTTCCTTATTATCCCGAATCTTCCGGCAGGGCTCTGCCACCCCCGGGGTATAGGCAGTGCTTAAATCATCCCTGTTCTTTACAGACACCTTAGAGACAACCTGAATCTTCCCTTTATTCTTCTCATGCATCTCAAGAGCCAACTTGTTGTAATCCATCTTTTGCTTCCTCTCCTTCCCAGCGTTTCCTGTGCTTTCCCTTTCCCCGCAAACCTCAGGAAAACATCATCACTTCAATACAAACATTAAAATAATCATAACAACCCCAAATAAAACAAAAAATCCTCCCACAATCCTTGTAACAAGCAGATAAAAATCCGACGGCTCGTCTGCATAATACGATTTCCACCGCTCCGTTATTCTCCAAATCCAAACAGGTTTTATACAATAGACAAGCCCCAGAATGATAACAATAATCCCGCCCAAAACCGCCTGGAACATCTGACCAGCCCCTTTTCCTGAATTTCTCACAATCAGTATAGCATTATACAGCCTTAATTCCAACCATCAATTATGAAAAAGGCAGAAAAAAGGCAGATTAAATGCCCCGATAGAACCATTTAATCCGCCCCATTTTTCTGACCAGCTTCTTACTCTCCAAACACTGCAATATAATCCTTCTTAAACTTCTCGATTCCCTGATCCGTCAGCGGATGCTTCGTCATCTGCATCAGCACCTTGTAAGGAACCGTGGCAATATCCGCCCCTGCCTTTGCACAGTCAATCACATGAATGGCATGACGTACGCTTGCCGCAATAATCTGTGTATCAATATCATGCATTGCAAAGATCTCAGAAATATCCTCAATCAAATCAATTCCCGGCATAGAGATATCATCCAGTCTGCCTAAGAATGGAGAAACATAGGTAGCCCCTGCTCTTGCTGCCAGAAGTGCCTGTGCAGATGTAAACACCAGCGTCACGTTGGTCTTGATTCCCTCTGCCGTCACCACCTTCACTGCCTTCAGCCCTTCACTGGTCATAGGAATCTTCACAACCATATTGGGATGAATCTTAGCGATCTCTCTGGCTTCCTTTATCATCGTTTCCGCATCCGTAGTCGTTGCCTTCACCTCGCCGCTGATAGGCCCGTCCACAATCGAAGCAATCTCCGCGATCACCTGATTAAAATCTCTTCCCTCTTTTGCAATCAGAGACGGATTTGTGGTAACCCCGCAGATAATCCCCATCTCATTAGCTTCTCTGATCTCATCTACATTTGCCGTATCAATAAAAAATCTCATTGTTCTTCACCTCGTATTTTCTAATACATAACCTTCCGGATACCAATGTCATACTAACGCTCTGAGGTAACGCAGCCTGGAGAGGGAATGATGTTGTTTTCTCCAGGGTACTTGAAGACCATCGGTACTTAGGCGCTGTCTTCTAGCGCCTTATGTACTGTTACGCTCTTCACGTCACCCTCCGGGTATGTGTTCACACTAGGCTCGAAAAACCTCGCCAAGTGTTCACCAAAGCGCGAGCGTGCCCGGGAGAAAACAATATCATGCTCTCTCCGGGCGGACCTTTCGCGCCTACAGTCCCTTCACCACCTCAACCACATGCTCAACCGTAAATCCAAAATGCTCAAACAGCTTTGCATAAGGTCCGCTGGCCCCAAAGCCCTTCATGGTCACACATGCGCCGTCCAGGCCTACATACCTGCCCCATCCGAAATCGCTGAGGGCCTCCACAGCCACACGCTTTCTCACTGCCTTAGGAAGAACAGACTCCTTATACTCCTCGCTCTGCTCCTCAAACAGATCCATACACGGCATAGACACCACACGTACCTTCATGCCCTCTGCCGCCAGAGCTTCCTTGGACTTCACAGCCAGCTCCACCTCAGAACCGCTGGCAATGAGAATCACCTCAGGCGTTCCCTCGCAGTCATCTATAATATAGCCGCCCTTCAAGGCCTCCCTGCTGCTTCCTGCCATAGGAGCCAGATTCTGTCTGGTAAGTACAAGTGCCGTAGGCGCATCTTCCGAAGTCATTGCACTGTACCAGGCCGCCGCTGTCTCCACCGCGTCGCAGGGACGGAACACATGGAAATTAGGCAGAGCGCGAAGCATAGCCATCTGCTCAATAGGCTCATGGGTAGGCCCGTCCTCCCCTACACCGATGCTGTCATGAGTAAACACAAAGGTAAGAGGAAGCTTCATCAGTGCAGAAAGCCTTGCCATAGGCTTGGTGTAATCGCTGAACACAAAGAACGTAGCCACATATGCTTTCAAACCGCCGTGAAGCATCAGTCCGTTTCCGATAGCTGACATGGCCTGTTCCCGCACACCGAAATGAAGATTCCTTCCCTCCGGAGTGGCCTTTGAAAAATCCCCGGCCCCCGCCATGTTGGTCTTGTTGGACGGAGCCAGATCAGCAGACCCGCCAAATAAGTTAGGCAGTTTATCCTTCATGTAGTTAAGGGTCTTTCCGGAAAGATTTCTGGTTGCCTCCGGCTTCTCAGACTGCTTCCAAAACTCTTCATCCTCCCACAGGCACTTGGCTGTCTCTGGGTCGTGATACTGATTCCAAAGCTTTTCCATCTCCGGATATTCCTGACAGTATGCGGCAAACATAGTCTTCCAGACAGACTCCGCCTCCGCTCTCTCTGCCGCCAGCTCTCTGTAATGGTCATAGATCTCCTGGGGCACATAGAAAGGCTCCTGTGACGGCCACTCTAAAAATTCCTTCATGGCCTTTATATTATCCTCGCCCAGAGGTTCGCCGTGGGCGCTGGCTTTGCCCTGCTTTGCCGGACAGCCATAGCCGATCTGGGTCTTTATGGTAATAAAGCTCGGCCTGGTTAAGTCTGCCCTGGCCTCCTCAATGGCTGCTCCGATGGCCGGAAGGTCATTGCCGTCCTCCACTGTAATAGTCTGGAACCCAAATGCCTCCATCCTCTTCTGTACATTTTCCGTAAATGCAATATCTGTACTTCCCTCAATGGAAATGGAATTGGAATCATACAGCACAATCAGTTTTCCCAGTCCCAATGTCCCTGCCAGTGAAAATGCCTCCGATGAAATCCCCTCCATCATACAGCCGTCGCCGCCTAATACGTAGGTAAAATGGTCAACCACCGGATAATTCTCTTTATTAAACACAGCCGCCAGATGAGCCTCCGCCATAGCCATGCCTACCGCCATAGCCATCCCCTGTCCCAGAGGGCCTGTGGTCGCCTCCACGCCTGCCGTATGACGGTATTCCGGATGCCCCGGGGTCATAGAACCAAACTGACGGAACTGGCTTAAATCTTCCCTGGACAAATCGCCGTATCCAAATAAATGCAGCAGAGAGTACAAAAGCATGGAACCATGTCCGCCGGACAGCACAAACCGGTCGCGGTCAGGCCAATCCGGATCTGCCGGATTGTGGTTCATATGATTTGCCCACAGTTCGTATGCTGCTGACGCAGCACCTAAAGGAAGCCCCGGATGACCGGATTTTGCCTTCTGAATCCCGTCGGCAGAAAGTACACGGATTGCATTAACCGCAGATTCTTGCAATGTTTTCATGTATAAAATCTCCTTTTTATCTGGTATGTACTCTCGGAGTCCCCCGGAAAATCAGCCCCAAGGACGGGGCAAGAAGAACTTCCCAGAGTACATCTGGTCTGCGGCTGCTTTTGTACTGGCCGCCGCTTTGAAATCATGTTCCTCTTATCTTGCAAACGGATTCTCTGTAGGATACAGCATTCCCTTTGGCTGGTTAAATCCGATATCCTCTACTCCAAGATACTTAAATACCTCAAACAATGCCTTGCCAAAGTGTCCGAATGCCACTGCTCCGTGATGGGGATAGCCCTTCTCAAGCAGCACATGGCGGTAGAACCTGCCCATCTCCGGAATGGCGAAGATACCTACGCCGCCAAAGGAACGGGTAGCCACCGGAAGAACCTCTCCCTGGGCCACATAAGCCTTCAGCTGGTTGTCCGCCGTACTCTGCAGACGGAAGAAAGTGATGTCTCCCGGGATAATATCTCCCTCCAGAGTCCCCTGGGTTACCTCTTCCGGAAGAGATCTTGCCATAATCATCTGATACTTCATAGAACAGGAAGACAGCTTCTTGGAGTTGGTATTGCCGCAGTGGAAGCCCATAAAAGTCTCCTGATGGGCATACGCATAGGACGCCTTAATATCGGAATCATACATATCATCCGGAACCGTGTTGTTGATATCCAGAAGCGTCACTGCATCCTGGCTTACGCAGGTTCCGATAAACTCGCTTAAAGCACCGTAAATATCCACCTCACAGGAAACCGGGATTCCCATGCCTGTCAGACGGCTGTTTACATAGCATGGCACAAAGCCAAACTGAGTCTGGAATGCAGGCCAGCACTTTCCGGCGATAGCCACATACTTCCGATACCCCTTGTGTGCTTCAATCCAGTCGAGAAGAGTAATCTCATACTGCGCCAGCTTGGGCAGAATTTCCGGCTTTAAGTTGCCTTTCCCAAGTTCAGCCTCCATATCCTTTACCACATCCGGGATTCTGGGATCGTCGGCATGCTTATTAAACGCCTCAAACAAATCCAGCTCAGAGTTCTCCTCAACCTCAACCCCCAAGTTGTACAGCTGCTTGATAGGCGCGTTACAGGCTAAGAAGTTTAACGGTCTCGGCCCGAAGGTAATAATCTTTAACTGAGAAAGCCCTATCAAAGCCCTTGCAATCGGAAGGAACTCTTCGATCATATCCGCACACTCCTGGGCGGTTCCCACCGGATACTCCGGAATATAAGCCTTTACATTGCGAAGCTTTAAATTGTAGCTGGCGTTCAGCATACCGCAGTATGCGTCGCCTCTGCCCTGGGTTAAGCTGTCCCCGCTCTCCTCAGCCGCTGCAATAAACATCACCGGGCCGTCAAAATGCTTGGCCAGCAGGGTCTCAGAGATCTCCGGACCAAAGTTTCCAAGGTAAACAGCCAGAGCATTGCACCCTGCAGCCTTGATATCCTCCAGAGCCTGTACCATATGGATTTCACTTTCCACGATACAGATAGGGCACTCATAGATATTGGCCTTGTCATACTTCTCAGAATAGGCCTCAACCAATGCTTTTCTTCTGTTGACAGACAGACTTTCCGGGAAACAATCCCTGCTGACTGCCACGATTCCCAATTTTACAACCGGTAAATTGTTCATGTTACATATCCTCCATTTTTTTATTTAAGTGGTTTCGGAAACTCTTTGTGCCCGGATTTTGCAGGGGAGTTTCCGAGACCGCTCTATTTGAACACTCTGTTTGCGTGTTTATAAAATCCGTTACCGTCCTCTCATAATTAACTGCTTCTCTAAATGCTTACATTCTCACCCTTAAGGCCGATCCATGCATTCTCCGGCAGACCGCCCTCTTCATGTCCGATGAGCCATTTATTCTTCGCGAACAACAGCTTATCCTCCGGGAAAATCTCCTCCACCGGCTCCATATCCGTATTGGTATCCTTAGGAAGAACCACCACACACCGAAATCCCCCGTCCTCTACATGGCAGGGTGCATAGTGAAGGGTGGTTGCATATACCTCAATCACCGTTCCCCTCGGAACCAGGAAGGCCTCCACCAGACCAGTGTCATATGTATAGTCCTCTTTGATATCCTGCTGCTTTCCAATCAACAGCACCAGATCCGTCACCGCCACATTGATCTCGGAATTCCTGTGATACTCCAGGGCGTTCAGCTTCTTATTGTGTCCATTGCAGTACCCTACCTGAATCGGCATCTGCCCGTACAGATTTTTCTCCATCTGCTTTGCCACCGGAAGCTCCTCCAGCTCCTTCACAGACGCCACATAGATCACATCCTCCAAAAGAGGCGTCTTCTCCATCGCCTCCAGCAGTTCCCGGCAGTCATATTCCTTTACCACCCTGCCGTAAGCTTTAAACTCAGGATCCGTCACTTTCTTAATGTTCAACTTATATCCCTCCTGTTCTTTCGAATGTACTCTCGGAGTCTCTCTATGCCTGATTTATTAATATAACCTGTCAAACTGCATAATGCAGCTTCGGAATCCCTTACGCCCCTGTAATCCCCTTACAGCGCCGCCAACTCCTTATAACTCTCCTTCAGATTCCCGTACAGCCTCTTATAAAGCTGATGGTACTCATAATACTTCTTCACATTCTCTCCCGCCGGCTCACTGCACTTATTCACAGAGATCAGCTGCTCACATGCCTTCTCCACACTCTCGTAAATCCCGCATCCCACGCCGGCCAGAATCGCAACTCCCAGCGCCGGTCCTTCCGACTGATGTACCGTCTTCACCTGACAGTCATACAGATCCGACAGCATCTGCCTCCATATAGGGCTCTTTCCGCCGCCGCCGCAGGCCATCATCTGATCCACCTGTACTCCCATCTCTTTAAGAATATCATTGCAGTCCGCCAGAGAATAAGACACTCCTTCCATCACCGCCCTCAAAAGATGAGCCTTGGTATGTATGGCCGACAACCCGAAGAATACGCCTCTGCAGTCCGGATCCAGATGAGGGGTCCTCTCTCCCATCAGATAAGGAAGATAAACCAGCCGGTCGCTTCCCACCGGAATCTTCTCAATATCCCGGTTAATCAGATCATACACATCCACGCCGGCCTCTTCTGCCTGAGCCACATAATCCTGGCAGAAATTATCCTTAAACCATTTTAAAGACAATCCTGCCCCCTGGGTCACTCCCATCACATGCCATGCACCTGGCACGGCGCAGCAGCAGGTGTGGACTCTCCCCTTAGGATCAATGGTTATCTGACTGCTGTGAGCAAACACCACACCGGAGCTTCCGATGGTGGTAAATGCAGTTCCGTCCTTCACCACACCGGTTCCCACAGCAGCAGCGGCATTGTCCCCAGCGCCGCCTACTACCTTAGTATCCGTAGTCAGCCCCGTAGCCGTAGCTATCTCAGGAAGAAGCTGCCCCGTCACCTGACAAGATTCATACATTTTCCCAAGCCACTCCCTGGGAATGTCAAGCTTTTCAAGAACCTCCTCAGACCAGCACCGGCCGGCCACATCCAGAAGCTGCATACCGCTGGCATCCGACACTTCCGTGGCAAATTCACCTGTCAATATGTAACGGATATAGTCCTTCGGCAGCAGAATATGACGGCATCTTTTGTAATTCTCCGGCTCATTCTTGCGGACCCACAAAATCTTCGCTGCAGTCCATCCAGTTAATGGAGGATTAGCCGTAATCTCGATCCATCTCTCCCTTGGCATAATGGAAAGCATATCCTCCACCTCTGCCCCTGTCCTCTGGTCGCACCAGATAATAGACGGACGAATCACCTCTCCTGCCTCGTCAAGCATCACCAGTCCGTGCATCTGTCCGGAGATACCGATTCCTTTCACATCCTCCCCGGATACTCCTGACTCTGCCACAACCTCCTTCAGTGTCTTTAACACCGCATCCCGCCAGTCCTCCGGCTTCTGCTCCGCCCATCCGTTGTGAGGCTGATAAAGAGGGTACTCCTGAGAAACAGAGGACACCACATTCCCCTTCTCGTCAAACAGCACCGTCTTCGTCGCCGACGTTCCCACGTCAATTCCAATTAAATAGTTCATTGCCGTAACACCTCCTGATTTTTACTGCTTTTGCTGCAGTTATTTACTCTTTTATGCTGCAGCATACTACGACAGTTTCAAGTATTTTTATCATACCATAAACCCAGAAAAAAATACATACTTTTAGTTGCCCAAGTAATAGCACTTTCTTGTCTTTTTAAGATTCTTCGGATTTCTTCCCTGTTTTCGACAGAAGTCTGTCCTGGTTTGCCCCAGATAACGGATTCTGACTGATTCTTCTATAACTGCTGGGAAGGCATCCGTATCTTTTTTTAAATGCCTTGGCAAATGACCTGCTGTCAGGGAAACCATGGTTTAACGCGATCTCCCCGATTCCATGATCCGTATTCACAAGTTCCTGTACCGCATACTCCACCCGAAGATTTAAAAGGTAGGTCCGATAGTTTACCTCCCCGTATTTCTGAAAAATTCTGGATAAATAAGAAGGAGAAAAGCCAAATCGATCCGCCACCTCTTTAAGGCTTAATTCTTCCTTATAATGCTCTTTCATGTACCTGGTTACCTCTGACAGTTTGTCCAGATGCCGCTTCTGCTTAATCACGGTTTCATCCATCCCCTGCTCCTTGAAGACTGTCAGCAGCAGATACACAAGCTCATAGAATAGGCTTTTTACCTTCCACTCATATCCGTATGCTCCGGCCTCATATACCTGATACATTTTCTCCACCAGATTCATAAGAACCTGATTTTCTTTCTCTCCCCGGAGACCGAAGCTGATATAAGGCACCTCACCCTTATAGCTGTCAAACAGATTTACCGGAATCTGGAGGACAATGGTATTATTAGGGTTTGGACAGTCGATAGAATGAATCTCGTTTGAATTGACAATGACAAATTCTCTCTCCTTTAAAGGGAAATACTGAGAATTTACGTAAAAGTCAATGGCGCCTTTTGTAACCAGAAAAATTTCCACCGACTGGTGCCAGTGCTTTCCTACCTTATAATTTCCGTCCTTCCCTTCAAAAATAAACATTTTAAAGGGCAGATCATCATTGGGTATCACCATCTCATGCCGAAATTCCATAACCCCTGCCTCCCTAACTACATCTCTACAGGCTATAGGTATTTTAACGCAACCTGCGGTCAGCGCAGCAGGTGCGCAGACCTACAGCAAGGATTCGTAACTTTCACAGTAAACCTCCATGCGCCCGGCGGGCGGGTTGCACCACCACCCATGAAAGTCTGGCGGGCGCACTTGGCATACCTGAATTCA
>CAJUPP010000067.1 GCA_910588325.1 uncultured Hungatella sp. | reverse complement strand
TAAAGTATTGATTTTTCAAGGTTCAACGCATCAAACGGTGTGGGAAGTTTGAGTTGTTTACTTGTTACTGTGGAAGTATCAAATTCTTACTGTAGGTCTGCGCACCTGCTGCGCTGACCGTTCGACGCGCCAAAATGACCGTTTTTGGCATTTTGTGTGCATCCCCCGGAGGGTTCACAGGAACCCCCTTTCATTCATGGGTGGTGGTGCAACCCGCCCGCCGGGCGCATGCAGGTTTTCGGAAGGTGCCGGAATTGCCCTGCCTTATCTGCACCTTCCCTGTCCTTACGAAAAAACACCTTTGGTTCTCTTATTTACGTGCTGCGGCAACAGCCTCAACGAACTCTTTTGCCTTAGCGGTAACTGCTGCGAAATCGCCGGTCTTAGCGCCCTTGGTTAAGCTGGAGCCAGTACCTACGGCGCATGCGCCTGCCTTTAACCACTTGTCTACATTGTCCACATCAACACCGCCAGACGGCATAAACTCACCCTGAGGCAATGGACCCTTGAAGGAGCTGATGGCTGCCGGTCCTACAATGTTGCCTGGGAAGACTTTAATAATGTCACAGCCGGCTTCCATAGCGGTAATCGCCTCTGTGGGAGACATAACGCCTGGGAGCATGGGAACTCTGTAGCGGTTACACAGCTTGATGGTGTCCACATTTAGTCCCGGGCTTACTACATAGTTAGCGCCTGCCAGGATTACCTGTCTTGCGGTCTCCGGATCCAGAACGGTACCTGCACCGATGACTACTTTGTCATTGTCTTTGTACTTCTTAGCCATAGCTGCAATGAATTCCACCGGATTGCCCTCGTCCATGGTCATGGTAATCTCGATGAAATTGATTCCGCCTTCGATGATGGCATCCACTACCTTCTCACCCTGCTCTAAGTTCTTGGCACGAACTACGGCAACAAGGCAATCTTCCTTCATCCTGCTTAATACCTGTTCTTTTTTCATGATTCTTCTCTCCTTCTTTTAATTCGTATATGCGATTTCGTTTCGCAAACACGATTTTTATAATAAAATTTTAATAGCATACACGGAATTTGTCAATGGGAACCTTATATTTTTCCCAAAAAGCCCAATAATTTTGACACTTCTGCTGCCTTTTTATGAACAATACGACCTAAAACCTGATAATCCTCCGTAGGCTTGTACAGACTGGATAAGCTGATGGCTCCCATCACATTCCCATCACTTCCGAATACGGGAGCCCCGACACACTCCATATGCTCCTCCATCTCTCTGGCGTCCAGGGCATAGCCCCGCTCCTTCACCGCCTTCAGTTCCTTCTCCAGTTCCTCTGAAGACATGATGGTCCGCTCCGTCTTTTTTCGGAATTTGATCCGGCTGATCACCTGCGCCTTGGTCTCCTCATCCATGTAGGCCAGAATGGCTTTCCCGAGAGAGGTACAATACATAGGGTTTTTTGTTCCTACAGTAGCGGTGGTGATAATGGGATTCTCCGGTTCAAATTTGCAGATATATACGACCTCGTGATCCGAACGAACACCGAAGAATACGGTTTTTCCCACATCTTTTGCAAATGCCTTAAGCTTCGGTTCAATGGTTCCGATAAAATCCAGGTTGTTGGTGTAGTTGATGCCGATGCGGTAGGCTGTCAGACCGATGGTGTAAGTTTGCTTCTGCCCTTTTGCCACATTGACCATCCCCATAGCAACCAGGGTGGTGACAATGTCGTAGGCGCTGGTCTTGGGAAGTTCCAGGTGCTGGCAGATATCATCCAGCGTAATTCCCTCCGGATCTTTCGATACTAATTTCAGTATTTCTATGGTTCGCTGGGTGGTTCGGTTTAGTTTCATGGTCTGCCGCCTCCTGAAGATAAATGAGGGATTACTCACTTATTTTTTCATTTAGTATAACTCATTGAGAGACATGCCGCAAGGGAAAAATGAAAGGAGCGCAAGCAAAATGTCCACGTTGTCAGCGTTCACTATTTAAGTTATCGCCTGTAGAAACTATGTAAACTACAAGGTTACTCCCTGTTTAAAGATGGCCATATCATGGAATCCGGCCTCCTCGGCTTTTACTTTTTTTCCAGAGGCCACGGAAAGTACATATTCAAATAACTCCTGAGCCAGTTCTTCTTTGGATTTGTCTTCTACCATTCTTCCTGCGTTGAAATCAATCCAGTTGTTCTTCTTTCCTGCAAGGGAAGAGTTGCTGGAAATCTTTACGGTTGGTACCGGTGAAGCGAACGGGGTTCCCCGGCCGGTGGTAAACAGTATAATCTGAGCGCCTGAAACGGCCAGAGCCGTGGACGCTACCAGATCATTTCCAGGGGCGCTTAAGAGATTTAATCCTTTTGTTTTTACTTTCTCTCCGTAAGAGAGAACTCCTTTTACCGGCGCGCTTCCCGATTTTTGAGTACAGCCTAAAGATTTGTCCTCCAGTGTTGAGATTCCGCCCTTTTTATTGCCAGGGGAAGGATTCTCATAGATAGTCTGATTATGGCTGGTAAAATAATTTTTAAAATTATTGATCAGATCTACGGTTTCGTGAAATAATTCCGGAGTTTGACAGCGGTTCATCAAAATCGTCTCCGCACCAAACATCTCCGGAACCTCTGTCAGGATAGTCGTCCCTCCTTTAGAAATCAGAATGTCAGAAAATGCTCCTACCACCGGATTGGCCGTGATGCCGGAAAGCCCGTCGGAGCCGCCGCATTTCATGCCGATCACCAGCTGGCTGGCATCAATCTTTTCCCGCTTAAAGCCTTTCGCATACTGTGCCAGCTCTTCCAGAAGCTTCATAGCAGCCCCCATCTCGTCTTCCACGTCCTGGCACTGTAAAAATTTCACCCGCTGTTCATCATATTCCCCGATATATTCCTTCAGCACCGGAATGTTGCTGTTTTCACAGCCAAGCCCCAGAACCAGCACGCCGCCTGCGTTTGGATGATGAACCATGTCCGCTAAAACGGTTCTTGTGTGCTCCTGGTCATCTCCCATCTGGGAACAGCCATAAGGGTGGGGAAATGACACCACATCCTCCAGACTGCCTCCTATCAGTTTCTTGGCCTCCTTCTCCAGAGCCTGGGCAATCGAATTGACACAGCCTACTGTAGGGATAATCCAGAGTTCATTGCGCACCCCGGCTTTGCCGTCAATGCGGCAAAATCCGTCAAAATATGCGTGCTCTGTCTCTTTCAGTTCTGCCCCCGTCGGCTCATAGCCGTAGGTCAGCAAATCTCCCAGAGCAGTTTTTACGTTGTGAACATGAATCCACTGGCCCGGTGCAATATCCTCTTTGGCGTTTCCGATACGAAAACCGTACTTGATTACACTCTCCCCGTTTTTTATGGGTTTAATAGCCACCTTGTGTCCCTGGGGAATCTCCTCCAGAGTGGTAACAGAAAGTTCTTGGATATTGAGCGTTTCCCCTTTGGCTATGGGGCGCAGGGCAACCGCAACATTGTCCTCCTGATTGATCTTAATAAAATCCTGCATGATTCCCTCCGTTCTACGTGATAATTGTAAGCGCTTACAATTATTCTATATAATGTTTCTCACAAAGTCAATAGGAGCTGAAAAAATAGTTACCGCCTTCCATCCGCTCCGCTACTCCATTAAAATCCTGCAGGATACCTCCAGGTTTCCGGACTCCATGGTTACAACCGTATCATTTCCTTCTATTGCAAAACTTCCTCCCTCTACCTGGGATACTTTGCAGTTTACCAGACGGATGACTGTCCCCAAAGGCCTTGGAGAACCATGTTTTGTCACCTTCTCCATATGGTTTGTTGCTGACAGCGCCACCACATCATCCTTCCGGATGGCTGCCACTGTCTGCACCATCTGTCCTTCTTTGTATATGGTGCCCCGGCTTTCCCCTCTGCCTAAATAGACCTTCCACTGCAGGCTGTCAAAGAAACTATAATCCGCTCTCCGGCATTTGGGCGATACAGGAATCACGCTTCCTTCTTTTACCCACAGAGGAATCGAACAGTAATCCTGGTGTTCTTTTCTCCATATACCGCCCTGGATGGTTTCTCCGGTAAGATAATGAATCCACGTCCCCTGGGGCAGATAATACTCTGCAATTCCCTCTTCATTAAAAATCGGCGCTGTCAGCAAGCTGTCCCCCAGCATATATTGTTTATCCAGATAACTGCAGTTTCTGTCCCCCTCAAACTCCAGAGCCATACTTCTCATCATGGGAATCCCCGTAACTGACGTGTTCACACCCTCACTGTACAGATAGGGAAGCAGTTCCAGTTTCAGTCTGGTAAAGAATCTTACCACATCCACCGCCTCTTCATCATAGACCCACGGCACTCTGTAAGAGGTGCTTCCGTGAAGCCGGCTGTGAGTGGATAGCAGGCCAAAGGCCGCCCAGCGTTTGTACACGTCCGGTGTGGACTGGCTCTCAAATCCGCCGATATCATGACTCCAATATCCGAAGCCGCTGCTTGTCAGAGACAATCCTCCCCTCAAGCTCTGTTCCATCGATTCATAATCCGACCAGCAGTCTCCGCCCCAGTGAACCGGAAATTGCTGCCCTCCTGCTGTGGCAGAGCGGGCAAACAGAACCGCCTCCTCCTTTCCTCTTCTCCTCTCCAGAACATCATAAACGGCTTTATTATATAAATATGTATAATAATTGTGCATCTTCTGAGGGGCGGAACCGTCATGATAGACCACATTAACAGGAATTCTCTCACCAAAATCTGTCTTAAAGCAGTCCACTCCCATATCCATCATCATTTCCAGTTTCCCCTGATACCATCTTAAGGCTTCCGGATTTGTAAAATCCACAATAGCAAGACCTGACTGCCACATATCCCACTGCCACACGTCTCCATTTGCCTTCTTGAGGAAATATCCCTTTTTTGCACCCTCATCAAAAAGCACGGATTCCTGCCCAATATAAGGGTTGATCCATACACAGATATGGATTCCCTTTTCTTTTATCCGTTTTAACATCCCTGCTGGATCCGGAAATACTCTCTCATCCCAGACAAAGTCCGTCCAGTGATATTCTCTCATCCAACAGCAGTCAAAATGAAACACACTTAAGGGAATTCCTCTCTCTTCCATGCCGTCGATGAAGCTCATAACCGTTTCCTCATCATAATCCGTGGTGAAGGAGGTGGACAGCCACAGGCCATAGGTCCACGGAGCCAGCCTGGCCGGTTTCCCTGTCAGATCCGTATATCTCATTAGCACTTCCTTCATGGTCGGGCCATTGATCAAGAAATAATCCAGGCTCTCTCCCTGTACGCTAAAGGCAGTCTTTGCCACCTGTTCCGTTCCGATCTCAAACTCCACCCTCTCCGGATGATTGACAAATACGCCATAGCCTCTGTTCGATAAATAAAACGGAATATTCTTGTAGGACTGTTCCGTGCTGGTACCTCCGTCCTCATTCCAGATGGACACCGACTGCCCGTTCTTTACAAAAGCAGTAAACCGCTCTCCAAGTCCATATAAAAGCTCTCCCACAGACAGCCCAAGCTGCTGGCACATATATGCCCTGTCCTCTTTGCCTACATCATAAGGCAGGCCAGTCCAGTTGGTTTTTATATAAGACAAATCTCCTCTTCCGCTTTTTGTCAGAAGCTTCCCGTCTCTTCTGTACTCCATCCCCCAGTCATCCTTGTGAATCACCAGGGACAGATGGCCGCTTGTAACTGTCAGAAGGTGCTCATCCTCCTGAACCGACAGAGGTGTAAACGCCGGAAACTTCAATTCAAATTCCGGAGTTTTTTTCCTGACTCCTTTGTGGTGAATGACCTGTACACGAATCATCTCCGGCATGGGAGCCGTAATTTTAATGGTTAAATTGATTCCGTCCAGGGTATCTCCTTTTTTCAGAATTTTCCTGGTAGGTGTGCACAACTGCAGTTCACAGTCGCTTTTTCTGACCTCATATATCTGCTGTGGAGAAAAACATCTGTATCCTTCCTTTAAAAGCCAGCATCCGTTATGAAATTTCATATACGATACCTCATTTCTACTTAATTATAAACAATTTACACTCAAAGAACCTGCTGCCTTCTTTCGGCTATACAGGCACCGATCCTCTGGCTGAGATAACCAAGCCCCGCTCCCAGCGCGATTCCCGCCAGAACATCGCTGGGATAATGCACCCCTACATAAAGCCGTGAGATGCCAATCAGCGCCGCCAGTAAAAGCCCCCAAAATCCTTCCCGCCTGGGAAGCTTCCTGAAAAATACCACTGCCGCCGCAAAGGAACTGGCCGAATGCCCGGATGGGAAAGAAAAATCCCCGGGCCTCTCAATCAAAGGAATCAATCCTTCTATCATGTCAAAGGGCCTGGGCCTGGCTATCAGATTTTTCAGTGTCAGGTTGATTACCAAAAGACACAGAAGCAATGCAAGAATCGCTGTAACTCCTGCCTCCCTGGTCCTTTTAAAACACAGTAGAAGCAGAGAAATCAGAATCCAGATAAACCCCTTATCCCCCAGCCTTGTAACAGCTACGAAAAAAGGCGTGAGAGCATCATTTCGAACAAACTCCTGAATCCACATAAGAATGGCACTATCCAATGCAAAAATCATTTCTTCACCTTCCTTCCTACAGCATAGCCAGTGTCCCTACCACAATCATACCTAAACCGACAGCCGCCTTCCCGGACAGCTTCTCATGAAATACAACATAGGAAAACAAAACCGTAACCAGAATACTCAGTTTGTCAACCGGAACCACCACACTTGTCAGTCCGTCCTGAAGCGCCCTGTAATAGCAAAGCCAGGAAATTCCTGTGGCAAGACCGGACAGGCAGATAAAAACCATCTCTCTGCCTGGAATGCATCGGATTGTATGCTGTTTTCCTGTTACAAAGACAACCATCCAGGCCATGACAAGAACCACACTGGTACGGATTGCCGTTCCCAGATTAGATTCCACTCCCTGAATTCCCACTTTTCCCAAAATGGCAGTCAGACTGGCAAATACCGCCGACAAAATAGCGTACACCAACCATCCCTTTCCTTTTTCTTTCTCATTTTTTTGCAAAGAGTCGGCAGCCTCCTTTTTTTGAATCATCAGATAAGTTCCCGCTCCTATGAGAATGAGGGCAATCACTTTTTTTGCAGTAAACTTTTCACCAAGCAGCACAAAGGCCAGAATAATGGTCAGAATCGTGCTGGTCTTGTCTATGGGGACTACCTTATTGATATCTCCTGACTGCAGCGCCTTAAAATAACACATCCAGGAGATTCCTGTGGCAAGACCAGACAAAACCAGAAATATCCATGTCTTTCCCCCTACCTGGACAATTCCCCTGTAAGAACCTGTGACAACTGTCATCATCCACGAAAAAAACAGTACTACTATGGTGCGGACTGCCGTTGCCACATTTGAGTCTGTCTTCCTTATCCCGCATTTTGCCAAAATAGAAGTTACCCCTGCAAAAAAGGCGGATCCAAATGCAAACATTACCCACATAATGATTTCCCCTTTGCAAAAATTTATATGTACAGTTATTATAGTGTGGATTCTTTTACAAATCAATAACAAAGCATCCGCCCCTGAGAAGCCAGTGTTTCAACGGGGCAGATGCTTTTGCTGTTTTATATGATTTTCTAACTTTCTTCGTTTCCTTTCTCTGCTCCTCCCGGAATCCCGGTAAGGTTCAGATTGTGATTCACCTTGGCGTCATAGGTCTGGGCCTTTAAAATCTCTCTGAAATCCACTCCCGTAGCCTCTGACATGGTATCAAACACCTGCTGCATAACTGTAGCCGCATTGCCGGAAATCTGCCCCACGCCGGAGCCACCCTCGCCGCCTCCGCCGTAGATATTCACCTTGTCTATGGTAGACAGTGGTTTGGCAATCTCCGCCGCCATCTGAGGCATGATATTTACCATCATCTCGATCACTGCCGCGTTGTTGTACTTATTGTAAGCCTCAGCCTTCTTCTCCATACCTTCTGCCTCAGCCACCATCTTGGCCTGCACAGCCGCAGCCTCCGCGGCGCCCTTGGCCTGGATTCCTGCTGCCTCCTGCTCCGCAGCGTACCTGGATGCCGCCGCCCTGGCCTTCATAGCCTCCGCTTCCTTCTCCGCCTGGGCCCTTAAGGCTTCCGCCTCCATCTCCAGCTCATACTTCTTGGCTTCTGCCTCTCTCTGACGTTTGGCCAACTCGGCTGCCGCCTTCTGCTCTACTGCATAGCGATCCGCATCCGCCTTCTTGTTAATCTCCGCTTCCAGAGACTGCTGCTGAATGGCAACTTCCTGTTTGCGCAGTTCCGCCTCTCTCTCCGCCTTGGCGATCTGAGCATTGACCGTAGCGGTCTGAATGGTCTTCTCCTGCTCCTGACGCTGAATCTCATAAGCGGCGTCTGCCTCCGCCTTCTTGGTATCAGACTCTTTCTGCAGCTCCGCCTTGCGGATGGCCAGCTCATTGTTCTTCTGGGCAATCTCTGTCTCCGCCATAACCCTGGCATCATTGGCCGCCTTGTCGGCCTCCGCCTTGGCGATGGCGATGTCCCTGTCCGCCTGGGCCTTGGCAATGGCGGCATCCTTCTTGATCTTGGAGGTATTATCTGCACCCAGATCCCGGATAAGCCCATTCTCATCCGTCACATTCTGGATATTGCATGAGAGAATCTCGATTCCCAGCTTATCCATATCCTTGGATGCCTTGGACATGACCTGATCTGAAAAGGAATCCCTGTCCGTGTTGATCTCCTTTAAAGAAAGAGTTCCGATAATCTCCCTCATGTTGCCCTGCAAAGAATCCTGCAGATCCAGAGTAATGTCCTTAGCCTGTTTATTCAAAAAGTTTTTGGCAGCCAGCTTAATGCCCTCCGATGTAGGAGAAATCCTTACCTTTGCCACTGCATCCACATTAACATTGATAAAGTCATTGGTGGGTACGGACTGCTCTGTCTTGATATCAACAGTCATCTGTCCCAGATAAAGACGGTCCATCCGCTCAAAAAACGGAATCCTGATTCCGGCGCGCCCGATTAAAATTCTACTTTCCTTTTTCAGTCCCGAAACAATAAACGCCTGATCCGGCGGAGCCTTCACATAGCCGCTGGCCAGGATAATAAGAAGCACAAGGATCACAAGGATTACCAAAAGCATAATCGGTGAAAACATGTCTGAAAAAAAATATAGCATACTATGTACCTCCTTAAAATGAATCGAAATATGATAGATTTTTTCATACAAATCATCATAATTCTATGTTATTATCAGTTTACTCTATAACCCACCAAAAATCAATACGAATAATCCTTGCTTTTTTCTTACAATAAAGTTATAATACGTAATAGATTGTAAGCGCTTACAGAACCATGAGGTGATGACTTGAACATTTATGACGTATCGCAGCAGGCAGGTGTGTCCATCGCCACCGTATCCCGCGTTTTAAACGGCAATCCCAATGTCAGCGAAAAGACCCGTACCCGCGTTATGAAGGTCATGGATGAATTAGGCTATACCCCCAATGTATTTGCAAGAGGTTTGGGGTTAAATACGATGAAGACCATCGGTATCATGTGTTCCGATTCCTCAGACCCGTATCTTGCCAATGCCATCTATTTTCTGGAACGGGAACTTCGGTCTAACGGATATGATTCGATACTCTGCTGTACAGGCACTTCTCTGGAAAATAAACGCCAGTACTTTGAACTGCTGCTATCCAAACGGGTGGATGCCATCATCCTGGCCGGCTCCAAGTTTGTCGAGATGAAGGATAAAGACAACGCTTATATCATAGAGGCCGCCAAGGATATTCCTGTTATGCTGGTTAACGGCTGCCTGAACGCTCCCGGTATCTACAGCACCGTGTGTGATGATTATACTGCCATGTACCAGGCGGCAGAAATGCTGATCCGCTCTGGCAGAAGACATATTTTATACCTGTACACCAGCTACTCCTACAGCGGGGTCAATAAGCTTCAGGGCTACAAGGATGCACTGGATGCACTTGGCATTCCCGTCAGAGAAGAACTGATCCATCAATGCGCCAAGAACCTTCAGGATGCCAAAGAGCTTTTGCTCTCTCTGTCTGGTTCCGGCCTTACATTTGACGCCGTCATGACTTCCGACGACTCCCTGGCTGTGGGAGCTGTCAAGTATGCCCACGCAAAAGGACTGTCCATCCCTGATGATTTTTCCATCATCGGATACAACAATTCCATTCTGTCCTACTGCACCGACCCGGAAATTTCATCTATTGACACCAAGATCGAGGCTCTGTGCACCACCACGGTCAATACGCTTATGGGTGTGTTCGGCGGAAACAATGTGCCTGGCAAAACCACCGTTGCCGCCGATTTTATACAAAAACAAACCACAAATTTTTAATCAAGGAGGAGTTATTTCTATGAAACAGTTTATGGACAAGGATTTCTTACTTTCCACAGACATGGCCAAGACTCTGTACCACGACTATGCATCCAAGGTACCGGTGCTGGACTACCACTGCCACATCAATCCTCAGGAGATTGCCGAGAACCGCAAGTTCGAGAACATCACCCAGGTATGGTTAGGCGGTGACCACTACAAATGGCGCCAGATGCGCTCCAACGGCGTAGAAGAGAAATATATCACCGGCGACGCCAGCGACAGAGAGAAATTCCAGAAATGGGCGGAGACCATGCCGAAGCTTATCGGCAACCCGCTGTATCACTGGAGCCACCTGGAATTAAAGACCTACTTTGGATATGAAGGCTACTTAAACGGCGACACTGCCGAGGAAGTATGGAATCTCTGCAACGAAAAGCTGCAGCAGGACTCCATGACCGTCCGCAATATTATCAAGCAGTCCAACGTAACCTTAATCTGCACCACAGACGACCCCATCGATTCCCTGGAGTGGCACAAGAAGATTAAAGAAGACGATACCTTTGACGTTCAGGTTCTTCCTGCATGGAGACCAGACAAGGCCATGAACATTGAGAAGCCGGATTTTGCCGCATACATGGGCAAGCTGTCCGCTGCCAGCGGCATCGAAGTAAAAGACCTGGCCTCCTTAAAAGAAGCCCTGAAAAACCGTATGGATTTCTTCGCTGCCAGCGGCTGCTCCGTATCCGACCACGGCCTGGAATATGTGATGTATTTCCCGGCTGACGACGCAGAGGTAGACGCCATCCTTAAAAAGGCTCTGGCAGGGGAGGCTTTGACGAAAGAAGAGCAGGCCAAGTATAAGACTGCATTCATGCTGTTTGTGGCAAGACAGTACAACCGCTTAAATTGGGTGATGCAGCTCCATTATGGCTGCAAGAGGGACAACAATGCCTACAAGTTCCAACAGTTAGGCCCAGATACCGGCTTTGACTGTATCAACGACTATACCCCCTGCGCCCAGCTGGCAGACTTCTTAAATGCATTAAGCAGCACCAACGAAATTCCCAAGACCATTATCTATTCCCTGAACCCCAATGACAACGCCTCCATCGGCACCATCATCGGCTGCTTCCAGGGCCCGGGCGTTGCCGGACGCATCCAGCAAGGCTCCGCATGGTGGTTCAATGACCACAAGACCGGCATGACCGACCAGATGACCTCCTTAGCCAACTTAGGCTGCCTGGGCAACTTCATCGGCATGCTGACAGACTCCAGAAGCTTCCTGTCCTACACCAGACATGATTACTTCCGGAGAATTATGTGTGAACTTATCGGCGGATGGGTTGACAACGGAGAGTATCCGGCAGATATGAAGTCTCTGAAAGAAATTGTAGAGGGGATTTCCTATTATAATGCTGTGAGATATTTCGGATTCAATCTGTAAAATATACATGTTCCCCCCGGTCTGACGGTTTATTGCCGTTTGGACCGGGGTTCTCTCTTATTTTTCCGGCCTGAAACTCAGGTCATATTTCACAACATCTATCCTGACCGCTCCGTCTGCAGCAAATGCTATCTCTTTTGCCTCCTGCTTTGTATATATGGCAGCTGACAGCACCTGCTGGCCGTCATTGACGAAAACCTCCGCACTGAACCGGTCAAGGATAATTCTCAATTTCAGTTCCCCGTCTACTGTCTTTACCTGACTCCGGCGCTGATGGATGATGGCTCTTCTGGAACCAGAAAATTTCCGGTCTATCTTCAGTATGGATTCCCCGGGGCGGAAGCTTAAAGAGGTATGGCAGCTTTCATCCTGTGCAAACCGAACCGAAAATTTCCGGTAGGGATTTTCAGGGTCTTCCGGCCGAATTGTCAGCTCCATATCCACCTGCCTTCCCTCGATGCCTTCCAGCTGAAGGGCCCCCGAAACCTTCACATCCCTGTATTCCACTTTGTCACGGCGCATCTGCTCCAGTTCCCTGACAGGCGCCTGGTACAGCCTGTTATCTCTCACCGACAGCTCCCTTGGAAGGCTCATCTGTCCGAACCAGGGCTCGTCGCAGGAGCGGATTCCACAGGAATCCCAGTTCTGCATCCAACCAATCATCACTCTTCTGCCATCCGGTGTCAGCAGGGTCTGAGGAGCGTAAAAATCAATGCCATAATCCACGGCTTGGTCACACCCTTCTTTAAAAATACCGGTTTCTTCATCAAAATCGCCTATGAGGCAGAGAGTTCCGTTTCCGTTATGATACTCATACCCTTTTGGAAGCATATCCTGGGGGCTGGTAAGCAAAACCCATCTGCCGTCCAGCTCAAACAGGTCAGGACACTCCCACATCTTTCCAAAACGGTTACGGTTGGAGGCCAGTATACTTTTAAACTGCCAGTGGAATCCGTCCTCACTAACAAAGTACAGAATCTGGCCGCTTCCGTCTGCCGGGCGGTTTCCCACAACGCAGAAGTAGGTTCCGTCCTTTCTCTTTCCTATCTTGGGGTCGCGGAAATCTGTGGTACTGCTCCCCTTGGGGATATCTTTCTCATCCAATACCGGATTGTTCTCGTATTTCTCATAATCCACCCCATCTCCCACGGCAATGCACTGTGCCTGCACTTCCTGGACCCCTCCGTATCCGGAATGCTTTTTCATTACTCCTGTGTACATTAAAAGCTGCTTCCCGTCCGGAAGCTCTATGGCGCTTCCGGAAAAACAGCCATCCTTGTCATAAAACTCATCCGGCGCCAGTGCTGCAGGAAGATACTCCCAGCAGAGAAGGTCCCGGCTCACTGCATGGCCCCAGTGCATAGGTCCCCACTTGGACTCGTAGGGATAGTACTGGTAAAACATATGATACCGGCCCTGATACCAGGAGAACCCATTAGGGTCATTCATCCATCCAGTGCGGGGAGTCAGGTGAAAGTCCGGACGCTCCTCCTTCGTAATCATTTTTTCTGAAGTTTCCTCATATTTCCTTGCTTCACGCAAAGTCTGACTTGACATACCAGCAACCTCCCATTTTTCTACATTCAGGCACATGCTCCTGAAACTTTTTATTGCTCTGTCTTGCCGCCATATAGCGGTCGTATGCATTCTGATAAACCTCCCGCAGCTTATCCATGCCGCAGGAATCCTTCAGTTTTTTCACATAGGCGTCCCACTGCTCATCCGTAGGCCCTCCTTCTTTAATCCACAGGCCCTCCTGTTCAGATACCGCATTCTGAAAGTCCGTCTTGAACCGGTCGATGATATCCAGCTCATCCTCTGTAAACACACAGTCCGTAGGATACGCCGCCGTTTCATCCACATAAGGCATCCACGTGTTGTACAGGTCCCCCAGACGTATCACCGCAGCGTCCTCCAGCGCAAAGGCAGAACCATAGTAATTGCTGAGAATCAGCTTGGGCCCGTATACTTCGTTGGAGCCCTTCAGCTCCGCAACGCTCTTTCCATAGGCCGCCTGGGACTCCTCATCGGTGATGCTCTGCCATACCCCGTTTTCATCCTGTCCGGTAAAATAGGTTCCTATAGGACCGTACTGAAGCTGCATAACCTTTTCCGGGTCATACCACTGGTCAAAAAACTTCAGCAGGTTTGCCGGACTCTTGCAGGCGCTGGTGATACTTAAGTTGCCGCAGCTTAACGGCGGCGCCGAACGCAGTGTCACATTGTGGGTTCCCTCCGGTCCGTCCAGAACGGGAAGGTACACATAGTCCTCCCTGTGGTCTCCCCACAGGTCGAACCACCACCATGTACTGACTCCCACTTTTCCCTGCTGGCACTTTGCCATCAGCTGCTTGTCGTCCTGGCTGAACATCTCAACATCCATAAGCCCTTCCTTATACCAGTCATGAAAATAAGTCAGCGCCTCCCGGTACTTTGGGTCTGCGCATACAAAATCAACGGTTCCGTCAGGTTTTAGCTCCAGGTCGTTGATGACGTCATTGGGCCAGTTGGTAAAACCAAATCCGGCGTAGAAAATATTCTGCCCCCAGCACCACTGGTCAAAGCCGGTACTCATGGGAATGGTGCTTCCTTTTTCATTTCCATAATAGGTTGCCATATCATGCTCTTCAAATGCAGCCAGAACCTGATGAAGCTCATCCAGAGTCCGGGGTATCTCCAGATTAAGAGCATCCAGCCACGCTTTGTTAATCATGGCAAACTGGGGAAACTGATAGATATTGTAGTCCTCCTGGGCTCCAATGCCGGCAGTTCCCATACGTTCCCCGGAGGGAAGGCCGTAGATGCCCCCGTCGCTCATGGTAATGGCGCTTCGGATATCCGGATTCTCCTCCAGAATCCTGGACAGATTCGGCATATATTCCTCTGTCAGATAAGGGCTTAAGTCAATAAATGCGCCGTCGCTTCCATACGTGGTAATATCGTAATTGCTGAAGCCCACTGCCATAAACGCATCCGGAAGCTGCCTTCCTGCAATGCGGATGTTCACCTGCTCCGCCAGAGAATCGCTCATAACATTCCATGTGATATGGATTCCCGCATCCTGCTGCATCTGATTTAAGACTTCATTGTTTTCGTATCCGGGGCTTAACGCACTGATTCCGCCCATAATCGTAAAATCAGTCTGAGACGTATCCCTATTGATGACTCCGGGCTCATAATAATTTTCAATCTTATTTCCGCATGCTGTCACGGACACCGCCATACCTGCTGCCAGCATACCGAAAACCACTCTTTTCTGCATCTTCAATTCTCTCATCTCCTTTTTCGAACACCTCATCAGCCTTTGACTGCTCCTGCCATCATGCCCTTCTCAAAATACTTCTGAACAAAAGGATAAATCATCAGCATAGGCAAAGCCGCTACGATAACAGAGGAAAACTTAATCATCTCCGTCAGCTTGCTAAGCTCCGCATAGCCTCCGGAAATCATGCCTGCCTGGCTGGCGCTTGCAGAGCTTTTAATCAGAATATTGCGCAGTATCAGCGGCAGCGGTGCATTCTCCTTTCCTGGCAAATAGATTAATGCGGTAAACCAGTCATTCCAGTAGGCAACCATGCTGAACACCACCATAACAGCCATAATAGATTTGCTTAAGGGGACCACAATCTTGATGAAGGTCGTCCATTTAGAACAGCCGTCCATCTCTGCCGCCTCAATCATTTCCCTGGGAATACTGTGTTCAAAAAAGTTACGGACAATAATCATATTGCCTACGGCAACCCCCCCAGGAATAAACATTGCCCAGACAGAGTCAATCAGGCCCGTATCTCTGACAGTCAGATATGTGGGCATCAGGCCGCCGCCAAAATACATGGTGATAATGAAAAAGATACTGATGTATTTCCGCCCCGGAAGGTCACAGACGCTTAAGGGATATGCAGATAAATAAATCATGGCGACGGAAAAAACAGTTCCGATTACGGTATATTTGATGCTGTTTAAATAGCCTGTGATGATGCTCTTGTCTGCAAACACCTTTTTAGAATCTGTTCAAGCATTTTTATGATTTTATTACAAATAATTCTATCTTTGTTGGTTTTATACAAGAAAAAACTAGATAAATTGTACAAATGTTCTTCATGAAACGTTTCGCGATATTCGTGAAACCATTCTTTACAAAACCACAAAAATATCGTATAATCCATCTATAAAACGATTCTGAGAGTATTTGATAAGAAAAAGAAGGGAAAAGAAACTTCATGATGCAGAAAAAAAATTCTTCCCCCACCATGAAAGATGTTGCGCTGGAGGCAGGGGTCGCCCTGGGAACTGTATCCAAGGTCATCAATGGGCTGCCTGTAGGAGAGTCTTACCGCATCCGTGTGGAGGAGGCAATCCGGAAGCTTGATTATCATGTAAACAGCTATGCCCAGGGACTGAAGGCCAGCAAGACATATACCGTTGCGCTTCTGATACCTAACACTTCAAATCCCTTCTTTGCCCAGCTTGTGTACCACATCAACATGGCTCTCCTAAAGCGCAGGTACAGGATGCTTTTATGCACCACGGATTACGATTCCCAGCTGGAGCAGGAATATATTATGATTGCAGAGCAGAATAAGGTTGACGGTATCATCGGCCTTACTTATAACCCTAAGCTGTGCATCGAGGAAAACATTCCGTTCGTGTCCATCGACCGCCCTATGGGCTCTCATATTCCCTGTGTAGCCAGCGACAATTTTGCAGGCGGACAGATGGCCGCTGAAAAACTGGCCGATCTGGGCTGCAGACATGCTGCGTTTCTCCGGGTAGGTTCTTCCCTGTACAGTGAACCTAACAAACGAAAAGCCGGCTTTGAAAACGGCTGCCTTGCAAAAGGCCTTGCTTATGATGTGAAAATTTTGAACGACGGAGCGCCTTTAAGCGAATTTGAAGATTTCTTCAGAGAACACATGAAAAATGGTACCCTGGAATTTGACGGCCTTTTCTGCGTAACAGATTTTCTTGCCGTAAACATGGTCAAGATGTTAAGCCGTCTGGACCTGCAGGTACCAAAAGATGTACAGATTATTGGATTTGACGGGGTCCGGGCCTTTGGAGACGGAGATTATTTCTGCTCTACCATCGTACAGCCGGTTCCGGATATTGCGGAAATGTGTGTGGAACTCCTACTTACGGAAAACATGCACACAAAGCCGCCTCTCGTCTATCTTCCCGTTTCCTATGCCTGGGGAGGGACCACGAAAGAAGGACTGCAATCGTACTGACAGCGCGGACAGCCAGTGCCGTTTGCCTGAAAATGAATGCATCCTAAAAATAACCGTACCCAAACAATTTTATAAATTCATTCCACCCTATCAGGCAGATTCCTGCCCCGAAGAGCCCGGCAAAGGCCAGGAGGGGCAGCCATACCAAAGACTTCTTTTTGCCATAAGCCTTTTTACACAGGGAGATTGTCACAGGCAGAAATGCAAGGAGCCACAACAGAAGCAGCACCACTCCAAAAAGCACGGCAATATCCGCCTCGGCCCCCATGTCATATCCATATCCCTTGCCGTGCCCGGTAATGTCCATGTATATACAGCCCACCCAAAGGGGCGAAGAAAGACCTACAAACGTAAACCACAGAATTGACAGAATCAATTTTATTTTTTTCATACCTCTTATCACCTCTCCTTTTTGTCTCCATCCAGGTTTTCTGCTTCCTTCCGGGCAGCGATACTTTCTGTATTCCATCTGCCATGTGCCGCCTCTTAAGCTGCCTTTTTTATCCATTCATTATTCGTTTTCTATTTTGTATTCTTGACAATTTCCCATATTTCATTGTCAAATGTCCTGTCTTTATAATAATATTTTCTGTCCTCTTCCGTAATCTCCCTGATTACCCTGCACGGATTGCCCGCAGCAATTACCCCGGCCGGAATATCCTTTGTCACAACGCTTCCTGCTCCGATTACGGTGTCTGACCCAATGGAAACCCCTGGCAGAACCACGCAGTTTCCTCCAATCCATACGCGGTCTCCAATGGTAATCGGTATCCCGTATTCATAACCTGACTTCCTGCTTTGGGGGTGAAGGGGATGCCCTGCCGTGTATAGGGAAACACAGGGGCCGAACAGCACATCATCTCCGATTACGATTTTGCCTACATCCAGCATGGTGCAGTAAGCATTCGCATAAAAATTTATCCCCACCTCAATGTGGGTCCCGTATTCACAATGAAACGGAGGCTCAAAATACATGCTCCCTTTATGTATGATTCCTGCTTCCTCCAGGCACTTCATCCCTCTCTCCACGTCAAATGGCATACACTCATTGTACTGGCGGATTGCACCTTTGGCCTTTAACTGCTCTTTTATAACGGATTCATCCGAAAAATATGCCATTCCTGTATCTCTTCTTGTTCTGTTGTCCATAATTACATCCCCTTGTATTTTTCCTTCCACAGAGTATTTCGCAATATCTGTTTGTATAACCATTGCGCCAGGTGCTTTCTGCTTTCGTTTTGTCAGGCTAATATCAAATTCACGCTCTAAAAAGGCACAGCCTCTTGATTATACCACAATTATTTTCTTATGTCAGCCGGAATCATCCAACGGCGCCCGGATCCAGATCTCCTTGTTTTACACTCATGGACTGTCTGAAATCAGTATAAAGGGGATAAAATTCTCCCTGGATTTCATCCCCCTCAAGTGCCATATATGTGCCTGTTTTATTTGGGTATCCTTTTATAAATGGTTCGAATCTGTGGTTTCAGCTGCTTATAGATCCCACTGCCATTCTCCTGGCCGTATTCCTTCAGAAAAGCCATATAAAGGGCCTGCAGCTGCTTTAAGCTGTAATCGCAAAGCAGGCGGTATACGCCCTCCACACCGGCTTCATCGGAATATCCTTCAGGCAGCAGGCTCTTAAGCATCTCCTTAACTTCCTCTTCCGAATTCTCCTTCTGCTTCTGAGTGGTCAGTTCTGATTTGGTCTTCCTTACCACAGACATTTCCCGTTGATTCCAAAATTTGACTACCGCGTCATATCCCGTATCATTGGTTACGATAACGTAATCCGTCTTGGGGGCGGATTTAATCAGATAGCCTAAATAAGAGACCAGCTGAAAATCAAGCCCGTTCTTTCCCGGAGTACATTCAATCATCTCAAATGAAGATGGATACTGGCGGATCTTATCAAGGTCATAATAAGAAATCCCCGGGGAGTTCTCGGTGTAGAAGAGAATAATCAGATCCTTGCTTCCTTTCTCAGGCAGCAGGTCTTTCCATGCGGTTCCTACATTCTCTGTGTCAACGAGATAAATCTTCCTGTTTGCCATCCATATCCTTCCTCATATATGGCACTGAAGATATGATAACACAGATTTATAAAATAAAACAGGGGGGAAATAAGTTTCTTCTGTTTGTTCATTCGATTTACTTCTTGTTCTATCTTATTTCTAAGCTTAACATCCTAAAACAGATTTGTTCCTTTCGTTTTTCCCTCAGAACAACCAGGTGGACTTTTTCATATTTTTAGAGATTTTAATATTATATTTCTTAATTCGTTTTCATGCTTCTAATATCTTTAAATGCAAGGGTAGTGAATATCTATCCGTCCTCACTTTCGGAACAGTTTGCAAATTGACATTACAAGCTGAAAGTTATCTTAGAGAACGCTGACTAATATAATTTGTAAAGGACTTTTTGAATCAAGTTCACAAAAAATTTACATTTCAGGGCAAAA
>CAJUPP010000066.1 GCA_910588325.1 uncultured Hungatella sp. | reverse complement strand
AACCTTCTATGCTGTTTTCCCATTCTTTTCCCCAATAATTGTCAGTTCATTTTGGTTATTTTCAATCCACTCTACAATCCGGCGGTGCTGGTCCGCGAAATTAAACTCAATGCTGATTTCACCACCCTGATGAATATAAATATTTTTTACCAAATCAACTAAAATTCCTCGGTTCAGTTCCTTTACATTTTTATATTTCAGAAAATAGGCCAAATAAGGGTCATTCTTTAAAATTCCTTTTGCCATCACCTGATATTCTGACTGAATGTTTTGGATTGTTATTTTCAACTGTTCAGCCTGAGAAGAATACTTCTGCTTCAAGCGAGTATATTCTTCTTTGGAAATATTTCCACTTTTCCAATCACCGTAAAGCCCATCCGAAATACTGATAACTTTATCTAGTTCCTTTTGGCGAAGATGAAGCATAGCCGTCAAACGAGTTGATTCATTTTTGACAACAGGTGACTTATTAATTTCTTCCACTACCTCAGCTAAAGAACCAACTAAAGAAATCTGTGCCTGGATTGCTGCTAAAACAGCCTTAACCACTACTTCTTCCTTAATTGTATGTTTTGTACAGGCGTTTTTTGATTTTTCCCGGAAGGTACGACAATAATAATAAACAAAATTTTTTGTTTTTTGTCTTGTCATCGCTTTTTTACAATCAGCGCAGCGGATAAAACCAGATAATAAATGTAAACTTCTCCCTGCCGGTGCTGTCCGGGTATCCCTTGTCTGAAGATCAGCCGCTTTTTGAAACAATTCAGCTTCAATAATTGGCTTATGGGTATCTGGAACCATATACCAGTCTTCTTCTGGGACAGCAATTTTATCATGTACTTTATAGCTGATTACCGTCTGTTTCCCTTGCACCATAATTCCCAGATACATTTTATTTTTTAAAATTGTAGTAACCGAACTAGGCGACCAAAGCCCATCATTTTTCCCGCTTTGAGGACAGCAAAAATTCAATCCTTTGCTTTTCTTATAAGCGGCTGGACCCGCTATCCCTAAGTCATTGAGCCGATGTGCAATTCCATTTTTACTCATACCCTCATAAACAAACCATTGGTAAATATTTCGCACTATCTCTGCGGCTTCTTCGTCAATAATCAGAGCGTTTTTATTTTCTGGGGCCTTTTTATAGCCATATGGAGCAAATGCTCCAATAAATTCACCCTTTCGGCGTTTCGTTGCGAAGGTGTCACGTACATCATGTGAAGTCTTAGCTGCAAAACGGTCATTCATCAGGCCGTTGATCGGGACTTCTAGTCCCTGAAGTGTTTCCGGGTGAAGGAAAGAATCGACTCTAGGATCACTGACTGTGATAAACCTGGTTTTATTCATGGGAAAGATTTTTTCCAAAAAATATCCCTGATCCGAATAATTCCGAAACATACGGGAAAGATTTTTGCAGATAATACAATTCACCTTTCCTGCTTCCATATCATGAATCATTCGTTGAAAATCCGGGCGGTCATAATCGGTTCCCGTCAGACCATCATCAATATAGTAATCAACCAGCATAAACTCTCCCTCAAAAAAAGTTTCCAGGTACTCCCCGATGATTTTTTTCTGGTTTGTGACGCTTAGACTCTCATCGTTTCCATCTTCCCGTGAAAGACGAATATAGGCAGCGATGAGCCAAATTGTTTTGCGAGAAGCTGAATGAACACCACTACTCGCGGCTTTTCTAATTCTAGCCATTTAACCTCCCATCTTTCTATAATCATCACACAAGAAAATTATAACATACACTGTCCAAAAAGTTATTACTTTAAAGTGCAAAAGTAATCAACAAGTGTCTTAGAAAGTTCCTGTTCCTCATTGACAAAGGAAATATGTACAGGTATCCCATCACAAAGAAAATTATATGGATTTTGAATCTGCTCTAAATACTGAAGCATACGCAAAGTGCCGGGCAAACTGGTATCAATCTTTACGCCACAAATATCTACCAGACCATCTCTGGATATGTCCTCAATGGAACCTTGACTCATACTCTCAAGCCGCTCTACTGACAATATTTTTTGGCCTCCTTTCATTTGTCGAGTAGTAAAGTCTATGATTACCTGTTTGTCCAATATCATCTCACCTCCCACAATTCCGTATCAATCTTGTCGTGGGATAGCTTGTGCCTTGTAAACCGAATACACTCATTTTTTCTCCTCAATCTGTCTTTTTCATTTATGCCTTTAATTGCTCCAATATCTCTAAAAATTTTCTGTAATCCTGAAAAAGCTGAGATTTATTTACATCAACATCAGTAGCCGCTTTTGAATACTCATATAAATTTTTATGCGAATCAAGCCCTCCGGCTTCCAACATCGTTCCCAGTCCTCCAAAACTTCCAAAAGCATTGTTTTTTCGGTCGGAAACATCATCGCATTCTGTTAAAACACCTTCCGGAATACAGGAAAGTTCAGCAATCAATAAGTATATGATTCTAAGAAGGCAAAAGCCGTAATTGATTCATTAGGATAATATCGCATATCTATGATAATAATGGCATGGCTGCAATAGCAGTCATGCCATTTGTAACAATACTATATATAGTGGTTTAGGGCGGCTCACAAGCTTGATAGTAATCAATCATTTATGATAGGTCTGTTTTTATTGTTACTTTTTCTTATGCAAATGGTACAAATTCCGCTTCCAGTTCCTGTATGTCGCTTTCAAGCAATTCTGGAAAATATTCTCTGATTTCCTCTGCTGTAATTTTCCCTTTTTGCAGCATAAGAGCGGCCTTCTCTTTAGCCAAATCATACTTTTCGCTTCGGACAAAAGATTTCATAATCTGCTCTTCATCAAACAAACTCATCATAATTGTCACAACCTCCTTTTCTCTGCTTTCCAGGTACTCCTTCAATATGTTTCTGTCTTTACAGATACGGATTGTTTCGGTAACTGTCTGCTTGGTCATTCCATGCAATTTGATCTGCTCATTATATACCTTGCAAAAAATAATATATTGATTGATGATGTCATCCTTGTCACTTTCATAGATAACTTTCGCTTTTATATCAATATCTATCTCTAAGCCGTCAAAAAATTCTTTTGACAAAGACAATATATGAGGCTTTTTCCCCTGCGCTCCCGTGTATATCACATATAACTCCGGCTTGGGTACTCTGACTTTTTTGCTCTTATATAAATTTTGGCAAGTTCGTTCAAAATATTCGTGGTAACTCTGTGCCAGATACAGCAATATTCTAAGCAGAATATTGACCGTCCACGTTGACTGAGCCTCTATCAGTATCATCAATCGGTTATTGGCAATAAAACCCAAATCATTATACAAATTATCTGTCAATACATTCTCTATAGTCACATCTGTCAACGAATTTTCTGTTGCCATAACATCTTCCGGGTGAAGTGCCTTATATAGCTTCAACAGATAATACTTATTTTGAAAAAGATCTACAAATACACTATTTTTTGCAGTACGCTTTGCTTTAATATCCTGGAGCTGTATTGCCTGCTTTGTTTCATTTTGCACCTTATCACCTCAATTTCTCATCTTACTACAGTAAACCAATCATTCTTACCACACTTCCATTATATAAAATATGAACTTCCTTTACAATAAAATATGTATTAAATTCCATTGAATTTTTGTTATGGGGTTATTGGCTCTCAGCTTGTCCAAACCTACCTGCTATGGGAATATGTGTGATTATAGAGATTTCCGTATTATTTTGATTTGCGGAAAATCCCGTAACCATGCGTGTTTGCAGTGCTTTTGTATAAATATATGGCTCCGTCGCTCCTGCCGGGCCTTGCGGACCTGTCGGACCTATTGCTCCCGTCGCTCCCACTGGGCCTTGCGGACCCGTCGGACCGGTCGCTCCCGTCGCTCCTGCCACTCCTGCCGGACCTTGCGGACCTGTCGGACCTACTGCTCCCGTTGCTCCCACTGGACCTTCCGGCCCCATCGGACCTACTGCTCCCGTCGCTCCTGTCGCTCCCACTGGACCTTGCGGACCCGTTGGACCTACCGCTCCCGTCGCTCCTATTGGACCCTGCGGACCTGTCGGGCCTGACGCCCCCGCTGCTCCTGCCGGGCCCTGTGGACCAGTTGGACCCGATGCCCCTGTCGCTCCCGCCGGACCTTGCGCTCCTATCGGCCCCTGTGGACCTATTGGCCCCTGTGGACCAACCGCACCTGGCACCCCTGCCGGACCCTGCGGGCCTGTAGGGCCCGCTGGTCCCATTGCTCCCGTAGGTCCTGGAACTCCCATCGGTCCCTGAAAGCCTCGAGGACCCGGATATCCCATAGGTCCACGAGGGCCTTGAGGCCCCCTTGGGCCTACACAGCAATTTCCGCAGCACTGATTCCCACAGCACTGATTTCCACAGCACTGAGTTACAGACAGCAAACTATCTTCCTCTTCAAAATCGTTCTTCTCCCATTCAATGTCTTCCCAGTCTTCTGAATATTTACATTTCTCAAATTCATCCGGAAACATATTATTCTCCTTTCTGAGTTATAAAGCAGCCACTATGCTTGGCTTACTATATCATATGTCCCAGGACAAATTTGGTTCCTCTGCCTACTCATTACCAAGTTCGTTACGATTCCTCCCAATGTCATTTAAATAACTCTCGACCATTGAGATAACATAGCCTGGAGAGGAAATGATCCACAGCAGAATCTCATTATCACTATAAATTATTCAAAATCTGCAGCAACCGATGACTCCTTAAAAAAGACCTCCTGCCATATGCAAAACAAACAGGTGGTCATTTTCATACTTTATAGAAATTTTAGTATTTTGGGTTATAAATGTTTGTGAACTGACTTCACAAACTGAAATTAGCTAAGAGCATCCGCACATTAGACGCACATTGTGCGTGAGTAATTTTCAGAAATAAAAGAGGGTGTCCAATGGCGAAATCATGAAAACCTTATCTTTTGTCACAGTCCGTTTTGAGGGAAGTGATAAAATATTTTTTCTTTGAAATAATAGAATACTAAGATGCTGTCTGCCTTCATATCTATGGAGGCAGTTTTTTTCTTGTTTCGGGCATTTATTACGAAATTTTTAATTTTTCACCGTCCTGTCACTTTTTCAAAAATCGCCAAAAATTTCAGTAGAGAAGTAACATTTTCGGAGAAAAATTCGGAATTTCAGGGTGCGATTTTTCGGAAAGTCTTCGGACCCTCCTAGAAACTTTTCGGAAAGCCGTATTATGTAAACAAAGGCTCCTGAGGAAAAACCCCAGAAGCCCCATGTTTCCTAGCTTTTTTCAGTTTCGTCGATTTTTCAAATCTTAATCTTCAACGCTGACGATCTCTCTCTTGTTGTAAGAGCCACAAGCCTTGCATACTCTATGAGGCATCATCAAAGCGCCGCACTTGCTGCACTTTACCAAATTCACAGGCCCCATCTTCCAGTTGGCTCTGCGTTTATCTCTTCTTGCTTTTGAAGATTTATTCTTTGGACAGATAGACATGGTCACACCTCCTTATACTGTTTAAAAATATCCTGGATAACAGACATTCTTGGGTCCGGCACGCTTCTGTCGCAGCCGCACGTCTCATGATTGAGATTGGCCCCACATCTATTACAGATCCCTTTGCAATCTTCAGCACACAGGACTTTCATAGGTAAGTTCAGTAACAGCTCGTCACGAACTAGCTGGTCAACATCCAGATTATAGCCTTGCACATAGGGCTGTTCATCCAAAGCCGCAATCCGTTCCTCTTCTGTCAGTTTTAAATCCAATGTTCTCATAATAGAAAGATGAAACGGGCATTCCACCGGTTCCAGACAACGGTCACAGGGAATCCACAGGGAAAACTGTGCTTCTCCCTTCAGCTCCAGCGTCTTATCCCCCACATTCTCAATATGGAGAACCACTGGCCCTACCTCTGCAACCTGGCAGTCACCGCTAGGGATCCGAAATTGACTGCTGTCAATCTCTACCGTATAGTCCCTGGCCTTGCCCTCTCTGGTAAACAACTCTGTTAAATTAATAAGCATATTATCTCCTAATACGCACCTATAATATTATACATAGACACGTATAATTTGTCAACCAAAATTTTCTATTTAACTCCAACACCCCAACCGGGAGCGTTACTGTTCACGGGTACCCTGTGAACGTAACAGCATATGCCCATTTGAAATCGCCTGCGACGGTGGGACATATGCTTTGGCACCATAACTGCATTGGCTCATGACGAATCAGCGGAGTGATTCGTCATGGAGTAAACAGTAACCCGGGAACTTCCACAATCCATTTACTGAACCAATGCCAAAGTCTCTCTCGCAATAGCCAGCTCTTCATTGGTAGGAATCAGCATAACCTTTACCTTGGAATCAGAAGCGGAAATCACCGCATTCTTTCCTCTCACATCATTGGCCGCATCATCAATCTTCACGCCCAGATATCCCAGGTAAGAGCAGATCTCTTTTCTGGCCACCTTGTCGTTCTCGCCTACACCTGCGGTAAATGCGATGGCATCCACGCCGTTCATAGCCGCCGTATACGCACCGATGTATTTGGCCACACGGTAACGGAATGCATCCAATGCTGTTGCCGCCAGATGATTGCCTTCCTGCTTGGCAGCCTCAATATCTCTGAAGTCGCTGGACACACCGCCGCTCATGCCAAGAATACCGGATTTCTTATTCAGAATATTCAGCACCTCATTGACATCTTTTCCCTCTTTATTGCAGATAAACTGTACCACTGCCGGGTCGATATCGCCGCTTCTGGTTCCCATGATCAGACCTTCCAGAGGAGTCAGCCCCATACTGGTGTCCACACACTTGCCGCCGATGGAAGCAGATACGCTGGCACCGTTGCCCAGGTGACATACGATCACCTTTGCCTTCTCCGGATCCAGTCCGCCGAACTTGATGGCTTCACCAGATACAAACATATGGCTGGTTCCGTGGAACCCGTATCTGCGGATGCTGTATTTTTCGAAATATTCATGAGGAATCGCATACAGATATGCCTTCTCCGGCATCTTCATACCGAAAGCCGTATCCCATACCGCCACATTGGGCTTGCCAGGCATAGCCGCCTCGCAGGCCTCGATTCCCATCAGGTTGGCCGGGTTATGAAGAGGCCCCAGGTCAAAGCACTCACGGATCACTCTCTTAACATCATCATTGACAATAATGGAATCGCTGTAAACCGTACCGCCATGGAGAACCCTGTGACCGATAGCCGCAATCTCATCCGCATTCTGAATCACGCCGTGGTTCACATCCATCAAAGCATCCAATACCATATGGATAGCCACCGTATGATCCGGCATAGGTTTCTCCGCAACAAACTTGTCCTTGCCTGCCGGCTGATGGGTCAGCTTAGAACCCTCAATGCCGATTCTCTCACAAAGTCCCTTGGCAATGACGCTCTCGTTGTCCATATCAATAAGCTGATATTTTAAGGAAGAACTTCCACAGTTCACAACTAAAATTTTCATGGTAACAATTTCTCCTTTTTCTTATTTGCAACAGTTTTACCTTTCACCGCCGCTCTTATTTCACGATCTCACCGTATACTTCTCTTCCGCAGCCGGCTGCATTGGACTCGTCCGTATCAATATGCATAGCCAGTGCGTAGGAATCGCTGACACGTACTACCACATCACCGAATACCAGGCTTCTTCCATCGGTATCAATCTTCACGGATACGATCTCGCCGTTGCTTACGCCAAGTTCCGCTGCATCCTTGGTGGTCGCATGGATATGACGCTTTGCAGCGATAACGCCTTCTGTCAATTCCACTTCGCCGCATGGCCCCACCAGCTTGCATGGGCCGCTTCCCGCAATATCACCGGACTCTCTCACTGGAGCGGCAACGCCGATGGAACGAGCGTCCGTCAGAGAAAGTTCTACCTGAGTGTCTTTTCTGCACGGCCCTAAAATGGAAACGCCTTTTAACTCTTTCTTTGGCCCTACAACGGTGACTCTCTCTTCACAGGCATACTGCCCTGGCTGGGATAAATCTTTTTTCTTCGTCAACACATAATCTTTGCCAAATAAAATCTCCAAATGTTCCTGGGTCACATGTACATGACGTGCGCTGGTCTCAACAATAAAATTCATTTTACTATTCTCTCCTCTTTCACAAATTTTAAATCAACAAAAATGTTGTGATTCTATCTTTTATTTTAGGGGGTTTGTCAGATTTTTTCAAGTACTTATGAGCGTTTAAGATGCATTTTTTACAAAACAATAGGGTTTTGGAGAATTGTGTGCTATACTATTGTTAAGTATGGCGCTAAAAGATAATGCTTAAATGAAGCAGATAGGAGTGTATTGTTTTATGGATATTGTATCCAATCCATGGAAAGATAAGAAAGATACCCCTGTGGTGGGAATTGTGGCGGAGTATAATCCGTTTCACAATGGACATGCGTATCAGATTCAGGAGGCGAAGCGTCTTTCCGGGGCAAAGCACTGTATTGTGGTTATGAGCGGAGACTTTGTACAGAGGGGTGCTCCGGCCATTTTTGATAAGTATACCAGAACCGAGATGGCGCTTTTGGGCGGGGCGGACCTGGTCATTGAGATTCCGCCAATGTTTGCAGTCAGCAGTGCGGAAGATTTTGCCGGATGTGCTGTTTCGCTGTTGGATCATCTGAAGATTGTTTCACATTTGTGTTTTGGCTGTGAATGCGGGGATACAGGGCCTTTGATGAAGGCGGCTCAGATTTTGTGTGAAGAGCCAGAAGTGTTCCGCACGGTTTTAAGAGAAGGATTAAAGACTGGACTCAGTTTTCCTCAGGCCAGAATGAAGGCTCTAAAAAGTCTGAGCCTGGGTTCTGATTATTCCGAAATTTTGTCAGAGAACGTTCTCTCCGCGCCCAATAATATTCTGGGTGTGGAATATTGTAAAGCACTGATACGGCGTGAAAGTTCCATTATCCCTTTCACCATAAAGCGCAGGGGAAATGATTATCATGATACGCTTCTGTCTTCCTGTGAAATGGATAAAGCAGAAACCTGCTTCAGTTCTGCTTCTGCTCTGCGGAAAGCCCTGGAAGATTTTTATGGTTCTTCGGACTGCTCTTCCTGGAAATTGGAGCCACTGTTAAGGAAGAACGTTCCGGAAAGTGTGTGGGAACTGGCGAACGAGTACGCTCCTGTGTTCCCTGATGACTTCTCCGCGCTGTTGTCCTGCCGTCTTCTGGAACTGCAGAGCCAGAATGCGGACCTTACGGATTTTGAGGATGTGTCGGAGGAACTGGCTGCCCGTATGAAGCATCGGATTCTGGATTTTTCTACCTATGAAAACAGGATTGAAGGGCTGAAGACAAAACAGTATACGTATACTCGTGTAAGCCGCAGTCTTGTGCATATTCTTCTTAATATCACCAGGGAAGAGATTATGTTCCGGAAAGGACATGACTATATCTCCTGTTTTCGTGTGCTGGGCTTTAAAAGGGATTCCGCCTCTTTGCTGACAGCAATAAAAAAAGCAACCCGGCTGCCTTTGATAACCAAGACAGCCGATGCTGCCAATTTCCTGGATGAAGAAGCACTTAAGGAATTTTACAGAGATCTGCTTTGTTCTCACGTCTATCAGTCCGTAGCAGGGCTGAAAAAAGGGAACCGAAAAACCAACGAATACACACAGCCTGTTATTATTCTATAGTTTTGTGCTTTATATTTTATTTAAAAGCTTTCTTTACATTTTTCTGAAGACCGTTATTAGGATACAGGTTTATCACCCTTATAGCCTCATCCTTAACCTCTTTACAGCCGTCTTTATAAATAAAAACGTTTTCTACATTATACACATCTCTGATATTATCCTTAAATGTGCCGTCTGATGATATAAACTGTACAATGTTCATATCCCAGTCGTTATTGCTCTTTTTATTCTCATAACAGCCTATGACATAGAGAAGCTCCCGTCCGTATCCGTCATCTATCAGCACATAGGTTTTGCCATTTACCTCTCCCAGACATTTGCCGTTCTTAATATTTTCCAGCTTTGCATCCATCATCACATACAGCCCGTGATTCTTCTCCATGAAAAAGCTGTCTGTCTCCTGGTCGGATACTTTTTCATTGTCTATGGCATTGATCCGGTTCCACTCATTGCTTTTTTTATCCTTTTCTACTTTTATAACCTGTATCTCATCTTTATCTGCCCTTATGCCGATGAGAGAATCGCTGGTTGCCTGAAACAGGTTCCTTACTTCCACATCACCGTAATTGCCTATTCTTACATCAATCATTACGGTTTCCTCTTTTCCGTCTACCAGCTCGTCAATCTCCTGAAGCACCTTTTCCAGCTGTTCACTGTCATGGTCATTATCTTTGATACTGGTATAGTCTCTCAATACTCTAGCATGATCCGCAGTTCTTAAAATTTTCCCAATAGTTCCTAAATTATCTTTTTTCTGTCCTTCTTCTGCCGAAAACGTCTGATGCCCCAAATGCCTGTTATTGCTGCACCCAACTAACATACCCATCACTATCAAACAACCTGCTAAGCTTAATCTCTTCATATCGATGCCTCTGCTTTCTAAAGTCTGATTCTAAACTAATTGTTGTTTGTTACATACATGGAAACAAGCATATTATATTTTGATAATTAAAAGGTTTTATTGACTATATTTTAACACACTACGTTTTTCATATCAATATTTTTTAGCAATTTTAACAATTTATTTTGTTTTCATTCTGATTCCTTGGCAATGTTATATGATATTTTTATATAATTCCTACCAGATCCCCACTGCCTCTGCCAATGTATTTTTTACATGAAGGAACTCCATCATCTCCTTAAGCTCCCTTCCGTTCTCGGCCCGCTTTCCCTCCTTTACCGCCCGTATCAGAATATTTTTCGGAGTATGCTCCATATCGATAAATTCCAGAATCTGGGTGCGGTATCCGTGATTTTCCAGGACCTGGGCACGGATGGCATCCGTATAGAGAGCAGCCATCCGCTCTTTAATCAGACCGTATTGAAAGGCCGGTTTCATCAGCTGATTTTCCATCTGCCGGTTCAGCTCATGCTGGCAGCAGGGCACGGAGAGGATCACAGATGCGTTCCAGCCCACAGCCTTAGCCAGTGCATAATCCGTAGCCGTATCGCAGGCATGGAGCGTCACCACCATATCCACCTGCTCTGTCCCTTCATAGGAAGCAATATCTCCCCATAGAAAATTCAGCTTCTCGAACCCGTACTTCTCAGCCAGACCGTTGCAGTGTTCAATTACCTCTTCCTTTAAGTCCAATCCCACAATCTGAATCTCATACCCTTTTAACTCTTTTAAATAGTAGTACATGGCAAACGTCAGATAGGACTTTCCACAGCCAAAGTCGATGATTCTTATCTCTCTGTCTTTGGAAAGCTTTGGCAAAATGTCCTCCACAAACTCCAGAAAACGATTAATTTGACGAAACTTGTCATATTTGGAGCGGACCACCTTCCCTTCCCGGGTCATGACTCCCAAATCCTCAAGAAATGGGACTGGATGTCCCTCTTCCAGTATATAATGTTTCTTTCGATTGTGTTCCAAGGCTGTCATCCTGGGCAGCTGCTTCACGCCCTGATGCTGATTTTTCCGAACCTTTATGGTCTTTTTTTTGGATTTGCTTACCAGCACCTGCATAGTTCCAAGGGCGGAAGTGACCTCCATCTGCCGGAAAGTGTACTCCAGCGCATCACAGAGATACTGATACAATTCCTGCCTGTCCATATTTTTGTGAAAGGCCTGTCCGCCTTTCAATTCCTCTGCCTGAAACATCAGATTTCCGCGGAAAAGAAGAGGTCTCACCTTTACCTTGGAAACCTCTTCCTTTCTTCTGGAATTACTCAACACAATCTGATTTAACTGTTCATTTAGAAATTCCTGTATCCGTTCCATCTTACTCCTTACGCCGTCCATAGCCCTCTTAAGGCGAAATCTGCAGGCGCTTTTTCCTGCAAGAAGATGAGCCATCTAAACGGTTACTAATTTTTAAAACTGTGTATAGGCGCCGGAATCCTTCCGCCACGAGTCACAAATCTCTCGCAGGAATACTGATTTACAGGCATAATCGGTGCATATCCCAAAAGTCCTCCGAATTCTACGGTATCTCCCACGGTCTTCCCAATCACAGGAATAACCCGCACTGCCGTGGTCTTCTGGTTAATCATACCGATGGACGCCTCGTCTGCGATAATCCCTGCAATGGTGCTGGGAGTGGTATCTCCAGGAATGGCAATCATATCCAGTCCTACGGAGCAGACACAAGTCATGGCTTCCAGCTTTTCCAATGTCAATGCTCCCATGGAAACCGCATCAATCATCCCCTGATCCTCACTGACCGGAATAAAGGCTCCGCTTAAGCCGCCTACATAGGAAGACGCCATGACGCCGCCCTTCTTCACCTGATCATTCAGCATGGCAAGAGCCGCCGTGGTCCCCGGCGCTCCCACCCGCTCCAGACCGATTTCCTCCAAAATTTCCGCCACGCTGTCTCCCACTGCCGGAGTGGGCGCCAGAGAAAGGTCAATGATTCCAAAAGGCACGCCCAGACGTTTGGATGCCTCCTGAGCCACCAGCTGCCCTACACGGGTAATCTTAAAAGCCGTCTTTTTTATGGTCTCGCATAAAACCTCAAAATTCTCTCCCCTGGCCTGCTTAAGTGCCACCTTTACAACCCCCGGTCCGCTGACACCTACATTGATGATGGTATCCGCCTCCGTAACGCCATGAAATGCTCCTGCCATAAAGGGATTGTCATCGGGCGCGTTGCAGAATACCACCAGCTTTGCACACCCCAGAGAATCCTGGTCTTTGGTGGCTTTGGCTGTCTCTTTCACAATCTCCCCCATGAGCCTGACTGCATCCATATTCAGTCCTGTCTTCGTAGAACCCACATTGACCGAACTGCACACCCTGTCTGTCTGAGCCAAAGCCTTCGGAATGGAGCGGATCAGGTTCTCATCCGCCGTAGTCATGCCCTTGCTTACCAGAGCAGAATAGCCTCCCAGAAAATTTACCCCCACTTCTTTTGCCGCCCTGTCAAGGGTTTTTGCAACGGAGACAAAATCCTCCAAAGTCCTGCAGGCACATCCGCCTACCAGGGCAATGGGAGTCACGGAAATCCTCTTGTTGACAATGGGAACCCCAAAGTCCCTGGCAATGGCTTCCCCCGTAGATACCAGATTTTTGGCCGTAGAAGTAATTTTGTTGTAGATCTTCTCATTCAGGGCCGAAAGGTTATCATCACAGCAGTCCAGAAGGCTGATACCCATAGTAATGGTGCGGACATCTAATCGTTCATGCTCAATCATATTGTTGGTCTCAATGACTTCAAACATATTTAACATAAAAAGTTCCTCCCTTCTGCCTAGATGCGGTGCATCTTCGTAAATATCTCTTCTCTCTGACACTTGATGCGGACGCCGATCTCTTCTCCCAGCTTCTCCAAATCAGAGGATATCACCTCAAAAGGCTGGCTGGATTTGTCCATGTCTGCAATCATCATCATGTTGAAAAATTCCTGTACAATGGTCTGGGAAATATCCAGGATATTCACCTGATTCTCCGCCAGATAGGTACAGACCTTTGCAATGATTCCTACCGTATCTTTTCCTACTACCGTAATAATAATCTTATTCATGGCTAGTCTCCTTTTTCTATTGAGCGCTTTTGCGCTCGTCTATGTATTACTTATGAAAGTCCGCCGCCGAATAGGCGGTATGAATTCAGGTATGCCCAGTGCGCCCGCCAAACTTTCATATGTGGTAATGCGTCTGCTGCCGGGTGCATGAAGGTTTCATTTACAAAGTAACTATCTCTGACATAACTTCTCTCTTAGCAACGGATATGGAAAAATCCGAGGCTTTATATCTGTGGTCGCCCTGGTTAATCTCCAGCTTTACCGTCTCAAAGGCCAGTTCCTCATAATTATTTTCCTTACTTAAATGCCCCAGAAATATATGTTTTAAATTGTCATGAAGAATATAATTTAGCAGTCTTCCCGCGTTATCATTGGATAAATGTCCGTGATCGCTTAAAATTCTCTGCTTTAAATAGTATGGATAGGGACCTGTCTCCAGCATCCTGACATCGTGATTGGACTCCAGCAAAAGTCCGTCAAGGTTCTGCAGATGTTCTATAATATACTGATCAAAGTGCCCCATGTCCGTAGCCACTGCCACCGACCTGCCGCCGCTTTGAATCCGATATGCCACCGGATTGGCTGCGTCATGGTCAATGGAAAAAGGCTTAATCACCATATCGCCAATGGAGAATTCCACATCCGGCAAAACCGGCTTTCGCAGTTTTCTGGGATACTCTCCCAGATATTTTTTCTCTTCTATCTCTTCCAATGTCTCTTTGGTTGCAAAAATAGGAATTCCATGTTTCCTGGCCAGAATAGCCAGCCCTTTTACATGATCCGAATGCTCATGGGTAATCACCACCCCGTTCAGTTCACTGCCCTTGACTCCGATTTCATTTAATCCCTGTTCTATCCTCTTGTTGCTGATTCCCGCATCTACCAGAATATGGGTGTTTTCCGTTCCCACATAGATACAGTTGCCGCTGCTGCCGCTGGCAATACTCACAAATCTCATGATCTGGACGCTTCCTTTTCGTAATAGATTCCGGATTTCTCCTAAGGTATAAACATACCATATTTCCACTTATCTTTCCATAATCTTCCGGATCTGACCATAAATTTCTTCTTCCGTTCCATTATTGTCAATCACACAATCCGCCTGCCTTCTGTACTCTTCCTCAGACGGCTGCCCTTCTATCATCTGTATGCACCGTTCTATAGAATATCCCCGGCTGTCCATCAGCCTCTGTATCCGATTTTCTCTCGAGGTATGGACATACCACACTTCTGTAAAAAAATCGTGGGGATTCTCGGGCAGCAGGGCAGATTCTACCACCGCCACAGGTTCCTCTGTCCTCCTGCACCACTGTTTTACAAATTCCCATACCAGAGGATGAATCAGGACATTTATCTTCTCCCTGGTTTTGTAATCTCCAAAAACCAACCGGACCATGGCCTCTTTGCGCAACCGGCCTGTATCGTCTACAATTTCCTCTCCAAAAGCTTTTTTCAAAGCCTCAAATCCCGGCTGTCCCGGTTCCTCCAGATCCTTTGCCACCAGGTCGGTCTGAAGTATCGCCGCAGGAAAGTTCTCTTTTAACGTCTCCAAAATCCGGCTTTTTCCTGAACCTACGCCGCCGGTCAGAGCGATGAAGCGCTTTGGTTTCACAACTTTGGTCCTATTTGGCATCATACCAGCTCCCCCCGCTGTGCGCCTCAACCTCCAGAGATACACGCAAATCTGCTGCACCTCTCATTTTAGTCTCCAGAATCTCTGTCACTTCCGAAAGTTCCGGTTTCCAGGTCTCCACCAAAAGCTCATCGTGAACCTGCAGAACAATCCTGGATTTTAAATTCCTGTTCCTAAGCTCCCTGTCCACCGCAATCATGGCCAGCTTCATAATATCTGCCGCCGTACCCTGAATGGGCGAATTCATAGCCACCCGCTCCCCGAAGGAGCGCTGCATGAAGTTGGCGGATTTCAATTCCGGAATCGGCCTCCTGCGCCCAAACATAGTAACCACGAATCCCTTTTCTTTCCCTTCCTCCACCTGTCTGTCCAGAAATGCCTTCACTCCCGGATAAGTCTCAAAATATTTATCAATATAATCCACGGCCTCCTTGCGGCTGATACTCAAATCCTCACTGAGCCCAAAAGCGCTGATGCCGTACACGATTCCGAAATTCACCGCCTTGGCATTCCTCCTTTGAAGAGGCGTCACTTCATTCAAAGGAATATGAAATACCTGGGAAGCCGTAATGGCGTGGATATCCTGGGCCTCTTTGTAGGCGCCAATCAGCCTCTCATCCTCCGACATATGGGCCAGGATTCTCAGCTCGATCTGGGAATAATCTGCGTCCACAAAGGTATACCCTTCCTCCGGCACAAAGACCTTCCGAATCTCCCGCCCCAGTTCCATCCGAACCGGAATATTCTGGAGATTGGGCTCCGTACTGCTGATTCTTCCCGTTGCCGTGATGGTCTGGTTAAAAGTTCCGTGAATCCTGTCATCTGCTCCGATAAAATTGTAAAGTCCTTCCGCATAGGTGGAATTCAGTTTGGTATACTGCCGATAGTCCAGAATCTTCCTGACAACAGGATACTCCTGCGCCAGCTTCTCAAGCACATCCGCCGCAGTGGAATACCCTGTCTTGGTTTTCTTCCCATGAGGCAGTTTCATATGGTCAAACAGAACCTCTCCCAGCTGTTTGGGAGAATTGATGTTAAATGTCTCCCCAGCCAGGTCATAAATCTCCTGCTCCATCCGGACAATCTCCACCTTCAGATGGTCTCCGTAAGTTTTTAACGTCTCTTTCTCCACCCGTATTCCAGCCTGCTCCATGTGAAACAGGCTGTAAATCAGCGGCATTTCCATTTCCAAAAACAGCCTCCACATACCGGTTTCTTTTAACTTCTCTTCCAGAACCGCAGCTGACTTCCAGGCAATATATCCCATATAACACAGGCAGGTTCCCGCTGTCTCATCATCATCCTCCAAAGCCGTTCCCACGGAACGTTTTCCCAGCAGGTCTGCCCTGGAAGGAACCGTAATACCCAGATAATCTCTGGCTAAATCGTCGTAATCATACGTATCCTTTAAGGGATTCAGAAGATATCCTGCCACTTCCACGTCAACGGCCGGACTTTTATCCTCCACATCCAGGTACAAAAGCTGCCGTTTCAGATCCAGCGTAGCCGCCTGCATAGAGCCAAGAATCAGGCGGGTCATCTTCTCAGCCAGATACTGTCCTGTCAAAAAACCTTCCGCCACAATTCCATAGATATCCGACTCCCCAAAACAGAGAGCCATACCCTTCACGGCTCCCTTTTCCGTCACCAGCTGAAATCCCAGCTTTTCTTCCTGTTCCGCCTTCCGAAAGACTTCCTCCGCCTGGGAAAAATCCCGAATCACCACAAATTTGTCTTCCACACCAGGCTTTTCCATGACATTGGCGTCAAAGCGGGCCAAAATGGATTTGAATTCCAGCCTTTTCATATACTCATAGGCCTCCTGAGTATACAGGTTGCCGATTTCCATGTCTTCATAGGAAAATTCGACAGGGCAGTCAATACAGATGGTTGCCAGCGTCTTGCTCATCTGAGCCATATCATAATGCTCTGCCAAAGCCTTCTGGGCCCTGGGCGGTTTTATCTCCTCCAGATGGGCATAGGCATTCTCAATACTTCCGTAAGCAACAATCAGGTTGGTAGCCGTCTTTTCCCCGATGGACGGCACTCCCGGAATATTGTCAGAGGAATCTCCCATCAGGGCTTTTACATCAATAAATTCCAAAGGTGTCACCTGATATTCCCGCTTCACATCCTCCGGGTAATAATCCTTTACCTCCGTACCGTTCCTGTTTGTTTTGGGGATCCTGATTTTAATATGGGTGTCTGACAGCTGAAGCAAATCTCTGTCTCCGGACACAACGGACACTTCCACTCCCCTGGCCGCATTTTTCTTTGCCAGAGTTCCCAAAACGTCATCCGCCTCATAGCCCTCCAGGCTCATAATGGGAATGCCCATGGCTTTCAGAACTTCTTTCATCAAAGGCACCTGCTCTGCCAGTTCTTCCGGCATGGGTTTTCGGTTTCCCTTGTATGCATCATACATTTTATGGCGGAAGGTAGGCTCCTTTAAATCAAACGCCACCGCCAGATGATCTGCCTGCTCTTCCTCCAAAATCCGAAACAGAATATTAAGGAACCCATATACCGCATTGGTATGGAGTCCCTCAGAATTCGTCAAATCCGGTATTCCATAAAAAGCCCTGTTTAAAATGCTGTGGCCGTCAATCAACACTAATTTGTCCATTTGCATCCTCCTTTCTAAAAGTAACGCCCCTCACTTTAGAAGATCCCTTGTTGCCACCAGATTCTCATTTGTAATGCCAGCATTACCGCCATGCTGATAACCAGCAGTGTATCTGCCGCATACCTGGCGACGTCCAACAGGTGGATGCTGTATAATTTCTGTCTGGAGGCCAGAAGATCTTCCTCCATGTCTCCCTTAATATTGTAATTCCCGGTGTCACTGTCCAGCTGGCGGATACCCGCCTCTACCGTATAATATATCTCAAGTTCCTCTCTGCAATTCTCACAGGAATCAATATGATCCAAAAATTCCTCCATCCGCATATCATCATCCAGTTCATGCCGGATGTAGGGAATTACCAGGCTTTCCGCTTCTTTGCAAGTCATATGCCGTCTCGCTTTCTTTTAAAGAACAAAGGTATAAAGTTGCTGGGCGCACTAACCGTTCAGACGGCTCATCTTTTTTCAGAAAAAAGCATCTGCAAGAAGCGCCGTCTGAACGGTTACGTGAGAATAAAGACTTTACACCTGCAAGTCAGTTACTGCTTCATATTATAACGGATAGATTCAAAGGTGTAAAGCTTTATTCCCATGAACTTTTTTGTAAAAAAGCTTGCAAAATCACCAAACATATGCTAGAATAACAAATGTTGCAGGAAATGACGCCGGCCTGTCGGAATGGCAGACGAGGTGGACTCAAAATCCATTGGTAGCAATACCGTGCGGGTTCAAGTCCCGCGGCCGGCACTCCTTGGCAGGGGCAAAATCGCTGGAGATTCGGGACATTTTCGAATTCAGGCGATTTTTTCTTTTGAGCGAAGTGAAAGATGGATTCAGGAGGACAAAAAGACATGGGCAGAATTCAGACATTGATAAAAGGGGTTTACGCAGGATTTATGATCGGTATAGGGGGGATGGTGTATCTGTCGGCGGAGAGTAAGACAGTGGGTTCCCTTTTATTTTCCTTCGGCCTTCTGACCATTGTGACCCAGGGCTTTTTTCTTTACACGGGGAAGATCGGATTTGTAAAAAGTGTAAAGGAACTTCCGGATATGGGCATAATTATTCTGGGAAATTACGCGGGCACCTATGTGGCGGCCCTTCTTGCCCGCCTGGCCAATGTGAATATCAGCACGGTGCAGCTGGCGGAGAAAAAACTTGCAGCTACCGTTCCCAGCGTGTTTTTTCTGTCCGTTCTCTGCGGAATTATGATGTATCTGGCCATAGACAATTATAATAAGTCGAAAAATATCGTTTTCATCATAGCGCCGGTTATGATATTTATTCTGTCCGGCTTTGAACATTCCGTGGCAAACATGTTTTATTTCCACCTGGCAGGCGCCTATAGTCTCAGGGCTTTTGCCTATCTGCTGGTTATGGCGGCAGGCAATGGAATCGGGGCCAAAATATTCAGTTTGAAGCCATGAACCCATTGACATTTTCTGACAGGAATGATATGTTAATTTAGTCAGATATTTATAAAAGCAACAAAAGAAAGGTGGGACTCCCCTTGCTTGAGAAAAAAACAAAAATATACTGGCTGTTTATCCTGCCAGGCTGTCTGTTTCTGGCATTTTTCATGCTGATACCCCTGTTTTCCCTGTTATTTAAATCTTTTGTCGATGAAGGCGGCAGATTCTCGCTGGCCAACTATTTTGCGTTGTTTGAAAGCACTTATTTTAAACAGGTATTCTTAAGGAGTATCCGTCTGAGTCTGACAAGCACGGTTGTGTGCGCCTTTTTAGGGTTTCCCACCGCTTATTATATCTCCAAATATTCAAAGAATAAAGGCGTGCTTATGGCTCTTGCCGTGTTCCCCATGTTTACAAGCCCTGTGATCCGTTCCTTCAGCTGGATGGTAATCCTGGGCAAGAAGGGAATCGTCAATGACCTTCTGGTGAAGTCAGGAATCGTGTCAAAGCCCATTGGCCTTTTGTATAACGAATTTTCCATGATCGTTGGATTTATCCAGCTGTTTCTGCCTCTGATGATCTTATCCCTCATCGGAATTATGGATAATATTTCCGAAGATCTGAATCTGGCGGCGGGAAGTCTGGGCGCTTCCAGATTAGGGACGTTTCGGCATGTGGTTCTGCCTTTGAGCATTCCCGGCTTGGTGACGGGGAGCGTGCTGGTGTTTACCGGGTGTCTGACGGCTTATACTACACCCCAGCTGCTGGGGGGAACGGATACCAGGGTTTTGGCCACCATGATCTATCAGCAGGCCATGTCTCTTGGCGACTGGACCCAGGCCTCTGTGGTTGCAGTCGTGATGATTGTGGTTACCATCGCAGTGTCAAGTGTGATTAACGGGATCA
>CAJUPP010000065.1 GCA_910588325.1 uncultured Hungatella sp. | reverse complement strand
TTGGTTATTTGATTGGTTTCAATTATGATGATACCTAAGAATCCTTTAATATCAATGGTTTTTCCATGGAGATAACGGGATTCGAACCCGCGACCTCTGCGTTGCGAACGCAGCGCTCTCCCAGCTGAGCTATATCCCCATGGCTCTATTATAGCACTGGTTGAAAAAAATGCAATTATTTTTTTTCGATTTGGAAGCGATAATCCAAAAGTTCCCATCCAGCTCGGAACAGCTGGTTCACCTGCCATATTCCGACGCCTCTGAGGCTGTACTCTTCTGCCAGATTATATTTTGCCTGGTAGCTTCTCACATCCTCAAACCATACCTGATGTTCTATTCCGTACTGCCAGTATGTAAAATATGGCGACTGGGCCGTCTGATCAAACTGAACGGGGGCGCCGTAAAAAATCGCCATCTGAACCGCCTCGATATTGCCCAGCGTCCTGGCCTTTGTGGTTCCCCGCACAAAGGGAAGGGGCCAGTCGTAACCGTAGTTTGGAATTCCCATGCATATTTTGTAGGCCGGAATCCTACTCAAAGCATACTCTACCACCCTGCGGACCTGGTTCACAGGAGCCACTGCCATAGGTGGGCCGTAGGTATAGCCCCACTCATAAGTCATTAAAAATACCCAGTTGGCTGCCTGCCCCAGGCTTTTATAATCCATCCCCTCATACAAAAGCCCTTGTTGATTATCCGAATACTTTGGCGCTAAGGCCACAGTCACATAAAATCCGAACTGATTGAGCAGATTGGCAGTTTTTTCCACAAAGGCTGTAAAATAATCCCGGTCCTCAGGAAGAACATACTCGAAATCAATATTCACTCCCTGATATCCTTTCTCTGTCATCACCCTTACCAGGTTTCTCAATAATCTTAACTGTACATTCTGCTGTCTCACCAATGCGCTTACCAAACCATTGTTAAAGTGTCCGTCTTTTCCCAGGGGAGTCAGAGTGAGGGTCGGTTTTGCTTCTGTCAGAAGAGCCTCTCTCACCATCCCCCCGTCATCTAACGTAGGATGAATCAACTCTCCCTCCACGGTAAAGCCATAGGAAAATACCGCCAGCTCTGACAGGTACGGCAGAGTCTGTTCCAGTACCCAGGAGGAAATAAACGGGTATGCATAGCCGCTGCTGGAAATCTGCCGGCGTCTGATTTTCTCTGCTTCTGTCAGATACTCATTTTTTTTAGAAACCAACAAGGCCTGCCCAACGGCAAGCCTGTAGGGATATTCCAATTGATTGGTACTGATTATGGATGCCGCATCGGCCCCTGTCTCTTCTGCAATCCGGTCCACCGTATCTTCTGGCTGAACTACATATATCTCCATAAACAATTCCCATTTTTTTAACAGTATATTAGAAAACAATCCTGTTTATGCAGAGGATATATAACCGTTCAGGCGGCGGGGATATTACGATTGACACTGGCTTAATGCGTCATTTAGAAGTTCTGTCCCCGGCACTACGAATCTTCCGTCTGCGATAACGGGCAGTTTTTCTCCCTCTGCTGTCACTCCGTAAATCTCATCTAATTCCGTATAAGGGATGGTGATATCCGTATGACAGCTGAAATATGCTTTGGACACATCTTCTTTTCGAAGAATCGATATCTCATTATCTCTGGCAATTATCTCTTTACCGTCCGGATTAAACACCGGCGAGTCTTCTGCCCAGCTGTAGCAGGTATCTCCCACTGCAAAATGAGGCCCCATCTTCTCCACAATCAGAATGGGAAGCCTGTCCACAATGTCGAACCTTTTCGCCATGGCATAGGCTGTCGTGTTGGTTCCAATGGCACATTCTCCCATCGGGAGGGTGGCATGATTTTTTAAAATCATCTGCTTTATCAGTGCCTTTCCCTGGGCAGGGTCCTTAAAATTGTCACAGGAATACTGGCTGATTCGTCCATCTTTAAATTCCATTCTTAAGTTTTTAAACTGGATATCTCCAATATATACAGTGCCAACCTGCAAGGTTCCTTCTGTTCCCGTAAGCATCGGGGAAGTAAACACTTCTCCCAGAGGGATATTTACGTCTGCCACACAGTTCTCAAAATTGGTCTGCTTATCTGGATATTCCAGAGGATGAAGCATGACCTTTAGATGGGTCTGATTTGTTCCTTTGCCTGTCACCATCACATATTTGGCCTGATCCAACCGGTCGATGATTGTCTGCTGAATCTTTTTATATATCTCGTAGTCCAGGGTATTGATGCGGATGGTTTCCTGGAAAATCTCTGCAAAATCCGGTCCGATAGACGGCTTTGGAAATGCGATGATGGTAAAGCTGGTTTCATCTCCAGGCACATACTCATTGACAACCTGGGCGGATTCCGTGGAGAAGGCCAGAGTCAGCTTCTCCTGTTTTTCGTTTAAAGAGAAGCATTCCGGCTTGTTCACAGGCTGAAACCCCGGTTCTCCGAAGGTTTCAATCACTGCAGGGCCGGCATAGCCGGCAGCCTCTTTTTTATATTTTTCATAGGCAGTTTTAAAGACCGCCAGTTTCCGGTCTGCAAAGGCTTTTTTCATATATACGGCCTGGTCGTACCGATGGTCATACTCATACTGTTTGTTAGGGGAGGTTCCATGATAGCCCCATTTTCTTCCCGGCTTTCTGTTCACATTCCATACCGCGTTTCGGCAGAGGATGCTCTCAAGTCCCATGGCCTGAAAATTTCCCATGGCTTTTTTCACCATCCGTTCAAATCCCAGCGGATAAAGAAGTACCACTGTCTTCTTTTTGGACAGATCCCTTCCCATGACTTCGAACCCTTTTTTGTATCCTTCTGTGTAAGTGTCTGCCATACGGTCTATGGTTTCCTTCGGAAGTCGGTTCATAAATTCCGCAATTTTTACTTCCTCCTCTGACACATACTCACCGTACTCATACAGATACCGGATATCCTCCAGATTCCTGCCCAGAACAATATCTTTGGCAAATGTCAGGGACGGGTCCAGGGTCTCCCTCACCCGGTAGTCCACAGTCAAATCGGTGTAGTCGCTGGTAAACCAGTAGAGAACGTCTTCTACTTTACTTTCCTCTGGCACCTCTTCCTCAAACATATTATAAATCTCAATAAACAACTCATCTAAAATCGTCATCTCTGTCAGACGACCCTCATGAACAAATACGATCTCCCCCCGAATCTCTGTATAGAGAAAAGAGAGCAGAGGCCCAAGGCCGGCTCCCAGCTTTCCCGCGGCATAAGCCGGATTTCCATAGCTGCAGCCGTAATGTTCTGGCAAAATATCTTCATAGAACCGCCTGTTCCAGTTTTTCAGCTGTTCCAGGCTCTGCCCTTCCCACTGTCTGTCCATCATCTCCTTGCGTGCCTCTTCCATCAAACCGATGAATCCGGCTACGCATTGAAAATATCCCCTGTAGGGCTGGGGTACAGTCTTTTCTCTCTCTATCTGGCTAATCCGCTCTATGGCAAGAGCATATCTTTCCCCTACTGCCTCATTGGCTTCTTTCCATGCTTCCTGATAATACATGCTCTATCCCCTCACTCCGATAAAAATTGTCACTGCCCATGCAATCATCAGCATAGTGCTGACTCCGATACAGATTCTTGCCAACACATAATTTCTTCCCTCTTCCAGAAATGAAATCAGACCGTACCAGAAAGACATAAAACCCAAAATCAGGCTGCAGAACACAAGAGCTGCTGATGTCAAAGGCGCCTGTCCCCTGGTAGCTGTTGCCCAATAGATTCCCATTCCCCCTAAAATCAGCGCGGCTGTCAGCATTCCCAAGGAAAACTTGCTTCTTCTTGCCAGAGGCTTCCTCACATAGGAAACCCTGCTGGCAGCCGCCTCTTTTGCCTGCTCTATATTCTGCTCTTTCCTCTTTTTCCTGGCTTCCAGTTCCTTTCTGACTTCCTCTTTTTCCCGTTTCCTTCTGTCAGCATCTATCTCTCGTTTTCTGATTTCCAGGCCGCCATAGCGCCCTTCTATCAGCTCATATTCTACATTTCTGCCGCTTTCTCCCCGTACTCTCCTCTCCTGTGCTCCTTTAAGATTACTGCTCCTTTTAGAGCTCTTTTTTCCTGGCACGAAGTTTCCTCCTTATCCGAACCTTCTGTACAATCCTGTAAAACAGAAATCCTAAAATTCCTCCTAAAGTGTTCAGAAACAAATCGTCCACATCAAAACTCCCCACCTTGAAAACCAGCTGAATCGTTTCGATACAAAGGCTGAGTGAAAATCCCAGCAGTAGTGCATTATACCACTTCCTTCCCCTGCGACTGACTACAGGAAGAAAGAAACCAAACGGCATAAAACCGATTACATTCCCTGCCAAATTCAGAAATACCGCCTTAAATCCCAGCTGCTCTCGGTATATATAAAAACGTTTGATTTCTTTAAACAGTTCCAGATTATACGCATATTCCGCCTGTGGCTCTGCCGTTCTTCCAAAAGATTCTGCAAAGAACATAAAATATATTAAGGCTAACAGGTACAAAACAAACAGTACCCAGCCGAATTTTTGAAGTTTTGTGGTGTTTCGAATCATAAATTATTTATTTCCATGGAAGCATCAAACAGCAGTATCCCCTGTAAGGACACTGCCTGTTGGCTTAAAACGTAAGCTGAGATTTTTTCTTCAGCAAATTAGCGCCTGTAACAATGGCCAGAGTCCCTGCCGAAACTCCTGTCACAATCATAATAATCCCGATAGCAATGTTTGCCGCACCGGTATTTCTCATTGCCTTATATACATTTTCCATGGTTCTCTCTCCTTACTGATTTACTCTGTCTTATTTTACCCCATACTGCTGATAATAAGCATCAATCGCCCTTTTAATTGTATCATCAATCACAACCTGCCCCTGGCATTCTCTGTTGTGAAGATATTCTACCACATCTGCCATGGTCACAATGGCATTGGCTTCAAATCCATACAGTTCTTTGATCTCCTCCAGTGCACTCTTATTTCCTTTTCCCCGTTCCATCCGGTTCAGAGAAACCATCAGTCCTACAATCTCCACATCCCCCTGAGATCTGATGATCGGGAATGTCTCTTCAATGGATTTTCCGGACGTGGTCACATCTTCGATAATCACGACTTTATCCCCGTCTTTGATGGGGCTTCCAAGTAAAATTCCGGCATCCCCGTGGTCCTTTGCTTCCTTTCTGTTGGAGCAGTATTTGATATCCTTTCCATATAATTCGCTGAATGCAACAACCGTAGCCACACTTAAGGGAATTCCTTTATAAGCCGGCCCAAACAGCACATCAAACTCCTCCCCGTAATGCTCATGAATGGCTTTGGCATAATACTGTCCTAAGCGCCTTAACTGGCTTCCGGTAACGTATGCCCCTGCATTCATAAAAAACGGAGACTTTCTTCCGCTTTTTAATGTAAAATCTCCGAACTTCAATACCCTGCTTTCCACCATAAACTCGATAAACTCTTCTTTATACCGTTCCATCCCCTGACATTCTCTCCTTCTATCCTCATCCGCTTTCTGCGGTCTGTTAATTATTATCCAGTGTCTTTACAATCATAAGCAAATCCCACATCAGACGGACCTCCGATGCTTCTTGCAGGCGCTTTTCCTGCAAGAAGACAGCCGTCTGAACCGTTACTATTTTACGGCACCGATCAGCTGATTTACATCCTGAATCTTATATCTTTCCATATAGGCCTTTATGCCTTCTGCAATATCCTTTGTGGCATACGGATTGTGGAAATTGGCTGTTCCTACTGCCACTGCCGTGGCTCCTGCCAGCATAAACTCAACGGCATCCTCCGCCGTCATAATTCCACCCATACCGATAATGGGAAGCTTCACTGCCTGGGCAGTCTGATATACCATCCGCACCGCCACCGGCTTTACAGCCGGACCGGACAAGCCTCCTGTCTTATTGGCTACCGCAAAGGTTCTTTTGTGTATATCAATCTGCATTCCCGTCAGGGTGTTAATCAGGGATAATGCATCGGCACCGCCGGCTTCAGCCGCTTTCGCCATCACCGTAATATCTGTCACATTGGGACTTAGCTTCATAATTACCGGCTGCCTGGCATGGTGTTTTACTTCTCTGGTGATGCGTTCCACTGCCTTTGGATCTTGTCCGAAAGCAATCCCCCCTTCTTTTACATTGGGGCAGGAAATATTAATCTCCAGAAGGTCCACCGGCTGGTCTGCCAGCCGCTCCACCACTTCCACATAATCTGCAACGCTTTTCCCGCATACATTCACAATAATCTTTGTGTCATACTGTTTTAAAAACGGAATATCCCGTTCTATAAACACGTTGATACCAGGATTTTGAAGGCCGATGGCATTGATCATGCCTCCATAGGTCTCTGCGATTCTGGGTGCAGGATTGCCTGGCCATGGCATATTGGCCACACCTTTGGTTACCACAGCCCCCAAAAGGCTTAAATCCACAAACTCACTGTATTCCACACCGGAACCAAAGGTGCCAGAGGCAGTCGCCACCGGATTTTTCAGTTCCACACCTGCAATGCTTACCTTCATATTCATTACAGTTCCACCTCCTCTGCACGAAATACCGGTCCGTCTTTGCAGATTCTTTTATTGTGCACATGGGAATGGGAATCGATTTCTTTTGACTGGCATACACAGGCCAGGCATGTCCCCACTCCACAGGCCATCTTTTCTTCCAGAGAAAGATAACACTCTATCTGATGTTCCATGGCATACGTTTTCACAGCCCGAAGCATAAGACTCGGACCACAGGCCAGAATCACATCTGCAAAGAGCCCGTTATCCCGCACCGCATCCAGCACATTTCCTCTGGTCCCTGCGCTGCCGTCTTCCATAGCCACATACACCTTTGCATAAGCGGCAAATTCTTTCTCCAGAAACAGCTGATCCCGATATCCCAGCACTGCCGTTTTCTCACAGGACAATTCTTTCGCCGCCTGGAGCATAGGAGGGATTCCGATGCCTCCGCCTATTAAGATTACCCTTCTGTCCGCCGGAATCTGAGGAAAGCCATTTCCCAAAGGTCCCAGGATGGTAATGGAATCTCCTTTTTCATAAAAAGAAAATTCCTTTGTCCCGGCACCTGCAACCCGATACACAATCCTTAAATCGCCATGTTCTCTATCAATCTCACAGATACTGATGGGCCTGGGAAGCAGCCTGGCTCCATCTTTTGGATATATGGAAATAAACTGTCCCCCATGAGCCTGGGAAGCAATCTCTGGGCTATGAATCCACATACTGAACACATCCTCTGAAAGCTTCTCCTGACTGTTTACCACTGCGGTCTGTTTCACTTTTGCCATAGAATTCTCCTTATTGTAAGCATCCTTGAACGGTTACCTTTATAAGCCTTCATACGCCCACAGATAAGCGTACCACCATAAATAAAAATCCGGCGAGCGCATCTGGCATACCTGAATTCATGCCGCCTATCCGGCGGCGGGACTTTAAAGCAACACTCGATTGATATCTGTCACCATATCTGTCACGGCCTGTCTGGAGGCTTCTGCAAAATGCTCTGCCCCAAACTTTGCATACTTTTCCTGTTTGTATGCCGCGATGATTCCCCTGGAAGAATTGACGATAGCCCCCAGTCCATCCTCATTAAAACAGTACTTCAAATCTTCCGCTGTTCCTCCCTGAGCACCATAACCCGGCACAAGGAAATAGGTATGAGGCATCTGCTTTCTCAGCAGTCTGCTCATCTCCGGATATGTAGCTCCCACAACGGCTCCTACATTGCTGTATCCATTCTCCATGGACATGGCTCCCCACTCCATCACCTTCTCTGCCACCAGTTCGTATACCGGACGGTTCTCGACCAGGCGATCCTGAAACTCCCCGCTGGAAGGATTGGAGGTTTTCACCAGAACAAAGATCCCCTTGTTTTCCTGATTGCATACATCCACAAAAGGCTTTACACCATCTGTCCCAAGATAAGGATTCACTGTAATAAAATCAGTTCCAAATCCGGCCAGCTTCTTGCTTCCTACCTGAACATGTCCCAGATGAGCCGTAGCGTAAGCAGCCGAGGTAGAGCCGATATCTCCCCTCTTTACGTCCCCGATAACCAGAAGCCCTTTTTCGTGGCAGTAATCCACGGTTTTTTTATAGGCTTCAAGCCCCTCGATTCCAAACTGTTCATACATAGCCACCTGAGGCTTTACAGCTGGAATCAAATCCCAGGTGTGATCGATAATCTCCTTATTGTACTGCCAGATCGCCTCCGCAGCGCCTTTCAGCGTCTCTCCATATGTCTCTATTGCATCCTTCAAAATATGCTCTGGAATATAACTTAACATCGGATCCAGTCCGACACAGATTGGTGCCTTGGTTTTCTGGATTTTCTCAATCAGATTCTGAATCATGGTATCCTCCTTGTCATAGTATGTAGGCATACGCCGGATTGCGGTGCATGCCCGGTCCACGTAACGCCTTCCTCCTAAATTTGTATGGACAAATATCATAGAAATGGTATAATACTCCATAGCTTTATCAATCTTACCATAAATGAGAAAGGGTTTCAAGGTCGTATTTCCCCCAAGTACAGCCTTTTGAACGTGAGATGACATATGAAAATTTTTAATGTAATATCTCTTTTTGGCGGATTGGCCCTGTTTCTTTATGGAATGCGTCTGATGGGAGACGGATTAAAATCCAGTTCTTCCGGCACACTGAAAAAGGCCATGGAACGGATCTCTGGCACCCCCCTTAAAAGCGTTCCTTCTGGGGCTGGCGGTGACCGCGGTCATACAGTCTTCCACAGCGACGATTGTCCTGACTTCAGGACTTGTAGTCGCCGGAATTATTTCTCTTAGGCAGTCTCTGGGGATTATCATCGGATTCGGAATTCTGTTTTCCGGACTTATGAATATGACAGATGCCGTGCAGGTACTTTCCGACAGCGGAATCGTGAAAAGGCTGTTTTCCAGCCTGGGGCAGAATCCTGTGCTGGGCTATCTGTCCGGAGCAGGCGTTGCCTTTGTGCTGCAAAGTTCGTCGGCCACTATTGGCATTCTGCAGGCTTTTTCTACCTCCGGTCAGCTGACCTTTGGAGAAATATAGGCGTTGCCACCGTGGCAAAGGCACTGCCGGAGATCAAACACCAGGTCCACAACTACATTTCCGTTTTGCATTCCGGACGGGACGAGGAGTTTAACCGCGTGTACCAGGCAGCTCATGATGAGTATTTCGGACAGCTTCCAAAACAGGAAGTATAAATTCTATGGAGAAAATGTTATTTTATCCAGAAATGCTTCCCATTCCTTCGGATTTTCAACATAATACTTTGGACATTCCTTGCCTGTTACATCATAATGCCTGATAATCTGCCCCCGGTGCAAATCATACGTGTCTGCCAGCCAGTCCAGTAGCCGCACCAAACTGTCAAGAGTCTCCCTGGAAAACTGTCCGCCTTCGTCCTTATGGCAGCATTCTATGGAAATTGTATCATCATTCCTGTTATTGGAACAATATGCCACCTCATCCAGCGGAACACACTGAATCACTGTCCCGTCTATACCGATGACAAAATGGCTGCTGACCTTTGTCTCGTGAGTGACAGCCAGAGATTCATAATAATTTCTGTTTTGCTCTGCCGTGCTTTCTGGATTTCCTACATAATGAACCACAACGCCGTTTACGGTTTCCAGCCTTGTTCCCGGCCTGGAATACTCATTTAACGGCAAAAGATCCTGCACGACCCATTGAGGAACATTGCTGTCATTTTTGTTTCCCTGTTTTACACGGTTATCAGAAAATAGGGTGACATCGCCGGAATCTGCTTTCTCGCTTTTTCTGAATAAAAAACTTCCGGCCTTCAGAATTCCTGCAAACAGCAAAAAAAACAAGACACAGAGCACGGCAGTTCTCCCCCACAGTCCCCTTGCGTACAACCTTCGTCCGCTCCGGCCTGTGTACTTTCTGCGGCGGCTCCTGGCATATCTCTTCTTGAAGCGTGCCCCATTGCCCCGAGCTGCTGTCTTCTGTTGTTTTACTGCACCGTGCCTGTGCCAGTCAGTCCCTCGTTCTGTCGCCTCTCTGGCCCGCTTTCGTATAAATTGAGGAACATCCGGCTCCATTGATGGATAATTGTCATCCTGCTGATAACCAAACTCATCATCAAAATTCATGTTTCTGCCTTTTATCCTTAAAAATCCTGTAAAACTGTTAAATGCTGTTAACAGTATAGCACACATATCTCTAAATTTTCTTTAAGACATCATTATATGGCAGCCTGACAAAAAAATCAAGAATAACCGTTTTGATACCCCGAACTGTTACAATCAAGATACCATAATTCCAAAAATAACTTTTATAAGGAGACTATTTATGATCCAGCCAACGCATATCACCTCATTAACCAAACAACAGAAAAAAGAACTTCACGACCTGGTATGGCAGTGCAAGGAAAGGGAACCGCTGTCACTGTCGGCCCCTTGTGAGAACGACCTTGATTATTTCCTGCTATATCAGGAGCATTCCAGCCTTCTTCTTGGGTTTGCCTTTTTATTTTTCCCTCAGGAAACCACATGTGAGTGTTCTGTATTTATCCATCCGGATTACCGGAAACAGGGACTTTGTACTTCTGTTTTAAACAGTGTCCTAGACTATGTAGAACAATATGAGAAAGAGAAAGACTGCCAGGTGGATTTCTGCTTTTTAGTGGATCCGGCCACTTCCTCTGCCAAAGCCGTCATGGAAGCATTTGAGGCTGAATACTGGTACTCTGAATACAAGATGGTACGAACATTAAAAGAGAAAGACGGTCTCTATGCCCCTTCCTTAAGTATCAGGGAAACAGAACCAGGGATTTATACCGCCTCTTTGGACGGTTTGATTATAGGCTCCTGCGCTGTTCTTCCTTCCGGAAAAGAATTTTATCTGTATGCATTCCAGATTAAAGAATCCCACCAGGGGAAGGGCTACGGGAAAGATTTCCTTCTTGGCATGCTGGCTATCTTATCTTCTGCAGGAAATCAGGTGTCCGTTCAGGTATCGGGTCAGAACTACATCGCCAGAAACCTGTACAAAAAAACAGGGTTCCGAACTACGGATACCCTGTCGTATTACCTATATTGATATCGGATGCTGTCAATAATCGTTTTTAATCTCAATTCCATGAGATTCAATACTCCGACGGATGGAGAGCATCCTCTCGTCCGTCTGAGCAATAATCTCTGCACACTGCCTCAGTTCCTCACTGATGTCATTGGAATCAATAAATTCCTTTTTGTACTTCAGCTGATGGTCCAGACTGGCCCAGAAGTCCATAGCAATGGTACGTATCTGTACCTCGACTCTTATCTGACGTTTCTCATCAGAGAAAAACACCGGAATCTCAATGATCATATGGTAGCTTCGGTATCCATTGGGTTTCGGATTCTTAATATAATCCTTTACGGCAATAAGGTTGATATCGTCCTGCCTGGTAAGCATGGATGCTATCTGATAGATGTCATCCACAAAAGAGCAGATCACCCTGATTCCGGCGATATCATCCAGATTCTCTATCATGGACTCCACAGATATAGGCTTTCCCTTTCTGTACAGCTTTTCCACAATACTGACAGGCTTTTTCACTCTGGATTTAATCATCTCAATGGGATTTCTCTGATTGCGCACCGTCATTTCATCATTCAATACCTCCAGCTTTGTCTTTACCTCGCGGATTGCGCAGGTATACATCATCAATGCCTCCTGAAACTGATGCGCCATGGAAATCAACTGCTCCGGTACCTGAACCAGATCCGGTACGCTGACGACTGACTGGATCAACTCACTGTTAGGATTCATATTGATTTTCATGCTGATTTCACACTCCTGTTTGTATCGGCATGTGTCGCTTCGCAACACCTGCCAGGTTGTTGAAACACATTCCGTCCTCTTAAGGGCACTTCGGGATGGTTCCTTACATTCCCAGCCTGGCTGCCGCCTCATCCAGCCAGGTTTCCTCCAGATACTCGATGGAACCCTCGTCTACCTTTCTGGCCGTCTCCGGCTGAATCGGAATCTTTGCCAGAACCGGGATCTCATATTCTGCCGCCACATCATCGATATGGCTTTCTCCAAACACAGCTATCTTTTTCCCACAGTCCGGACATTCCAGATAACTCATGTTCTCTACAATGCCTACAATCGGAATATCCATCTTCTTAGCCATGTTGACAGCCTTTCCCACGATCATGGATACCAGTTCCTGAGGAGAGGTGACAATCACGATGCCGTCCACCGGCAGAGACTGGAATACGGTCAGCGGAACATCACCGGTTCCCGGAGGCATATCCACAAACATATAGTCAATGTCCTTCCACAGAGTCTCATTCCAGAACTGTTTCACGGCCCCGGCAATCACAGGACCTCTCCAAATGACCGGATCCGTATCGTTGTCCAGCAGAAGATTGGCTGACATGATCTGAATTCCGGTGCTGGATGTGGCAGGAACCATCAGGCTGGCCCCGTCTATCTGTGTCATACCCACATCACTGCTAATGCCAAACGCCTTGGGTATGGACGGTCCGGTAATGTCCGCATCCAGTATGGCAGTCTTAAATCCCTTGCTGTTCATCTTCACAGCCAAAAGAGAGGTCACCAGGGATTTCCCGACTCCTCCTTTCCCGCTGACAACGCCAATTACCTTCTTAACACTGCTGGCCGGATGCAGCTTCTCCAGAAAACTGGTCTGCTCCTCTGTTCTGCTGCTGCAGTTCTCCCCGCAGCCGCTACAATCATGATTACAGCTTTCGCCCATTTTTATTTTCCTCCAATTCCTCCGCCTGAAAGCAGAAACAAATTTTGAATTATTATTTTCCGCCAACAAGCACTGTTATATTTTCTGCCGAATAGTATACCATAACTTACACAAAATGTCACCACTTCTTCTGGCTTTACCAGTCTTTTGACAATTCGGCAATTACTGTTCACAGATACCCCGTGAACGTAACAGCATATGCCCATTTGAAATCGCCTGCGGCGATGGGGCAGACGAATAGGCGGCATGAATTCAGGTATGCCAAATGCGCCCGCCCAACTTTCATGGGTGGTGGTGCAACCCGTCCGCCGGGCGCATGGAGGTTTACTGAAAATTGACAACTGAATATTGGATGATGAGAGAAATTTGCGAAAAATGGATATAAATATTAGGCATAGCAGATACTATGCCTTGAAAACTCTTATGGTGTGCAATGAGTTTTATTCCCCCAATGCATCCTTCTTCATCTCTCGTTTCTTCTTTGTCACCAGGCCTCCGATTCTTCCGCTCTCTTTGGAAGTCAGACTCTTCCACCCATGCTTTAACACTTTATCACTAAGTCCCAATTCCGTGGCAATCTCGTACTTCAACAGTTCCTCCGGTGTCAAATTTTTCGGATCAAATGGTTCGTCTTTCTTTTTTTTCGCCATAAAAACAGGTATACTCCTTTCCTGAACATTCATGCAGCCTTTGGTGCCGTATCAGCCGCCTTATGAGAGTATACCCGTTTTTTCCAGGCCTATTCAGGCCTATTGAATGGAAACCATTTGATTACCGGATCCCAATATCCTGGGGGATAATAATCGCCGCAATAAAATACACAACAATTCCTGGGCCGCTGCATGCCAGTATGGCCCACAACAGCCTGATGATCGTAGGATCAATATTAAAATATTCTCCCAGCCCTCCGCACACGCCGAATAACATCTTGTTTGTTGCAGAACGATATAATTTCTTTTCCATATTCTAATCTCCTTTTCTAAGATAACGGCATGGGCCCCTTTAGGGCACCTGCTAAGTCAGCTTACTCCTCATAAAATACCAGTTCAATGGCCCCGACCTCACAGTCCAGCTCTGCCTTCTTCCATGCATCCTCATTGGCAAGAGTCTTCTCCTTATCAAGGCCGCTGTAATATCTGCCGTCGATTTCAATGCTTCCCATACTGACCTTCATATCATAGTTAAAATCTTCCTGGACCCCTGACAGATAAACTTCTGCGCTTCCGGCCTGACAATCTACCTCCAGCTCCCGATCCACCTTACCAGTATATATCACCGATCCGGCCTGGCTGTCAATCTTTAATTCACTTACGTTTCCTAAGCCTATATTGACGCTTCCGGCCCCTGCCTCCAATTTCAGCTTATTTACCGTAACCCTGTCCGCCTCAACACTTCCGGCTCCTACCTTGATCTCCATTTCATGGAACTCTTCGCCCTTTGGGAGAACCAATACCGCCCGATACGCCTCGCTGTCCCATGACGAAACCTTGTTTCCTGTTCCCCTCTTTTTCAGGATCGTCAATTTCAGCGTATCGTCATCAATCTCCTGCTCCCATTCAATATATTTTCCGGCCTCTGACAAATAGATGGAGTCTGCTATCTCTCCCTCTATGATCTCCACACCGGCAGCCTCCACAGATATCTCCAGTTTACGGACGCCCTCTTCTTGGAAGACTGCATCAATGTCCGCCAGTTCTTCCACCTCTATCTCACTTATCATCTCTGCATACTCAGAATCCCATATATCCTCATCTGGTATCATAATGCCATTCTCATGATGATCAGGAGAACTGTGAGGAACAAGGAACCACTCTCCGTCATACCAGCCATTATTTATAACTGCCATCCTGGGCATCCGTCCGCCTAAAGCTTCCGCCGCTGCCGTGATTGCAAAGCCAAATACAAATGTAAATGCTGCCAGTATCAGCATAATCTTAGTAAACCTTTTCATGCCGCACGCTCCTTTCTATGAACCAGCATGCTGATTCCATTGACACAGAGCCGCAGCAGCCAGGGAATCAGCTTTCCGTAAAACCAGGTGGAAATAACCAAAGCAATAAATCCAAAGGATAACACCATAAGCCCTGCCCCAAAGCAGAAGAGCCCGTTTAATAGATTGGAAAACATAGCGATCACTCCGGCCACACACAGTGCCACTCCGGCTAAAACCAGAGCAAAGGTCAATACCGCCAGCACAACAATCATAGCCAAAAGAACGCAGACAACCCCTGTGACAACACCCAGGATTCCTCCTCCGATTCCCAAAAGAGCCGGAAGTGCCGCCAGTATCAGCACAATAAACAAAATGAGTTTCAAAAGCCTTCCCTGTTCCCCTGAGCCTAAAGGTCTTTTTCTTTCCGGACTGCCAGGATCTGCACCATTCCTTTGATTGTGCCAGCCATCCTGCGCTCCTGTACTGCCTGCATGTTCCCAGCCAGCCTTTTCACAGGCATCTTTTGTGTTCCTTCGGCTTTCCTGCTGTCCGTATGCACTTCCATTCCTTCCTCCGTTCTCCGGATTCTCCCCGCTACTTTGGTTTTTCTGACTTTCATATCCTTTCTGTTTTGTTTTCCCGTTATCTGCCGCCTCATTTACCTCCGGCAGATCATACCTTTTTGCCACCTGATAATTCGGATCACGGAAACGCTCGTCCTCATATCCTACTTCTGTAAACGCCCCGCCATCTTTCAGGTCCCCTCGGATATCCGAACGGATAATGGCTGCAATCCTTTCCGGACTGCCAAATTCCTCTATGGCTTTATCCGCCATGTCGCCGGCCTCCTCCAGGTAATCCTGGTAATAGTCAAGCGCATCCTTCTTCTCCTCTTCCGGAATATCTGAAAGCAGATATTCCAAGTTTTTCATAAACTCTTCCTTACTCATCAGCCAGCCTCCTCAAGTATTTTCGATATCTTACCAGAATAGACATGCCATTCCCCGCGGTACAGATTCAGCTGAACCCGCCCTCTCTCCGTAATCTTATAGTATCTCCGGTTCCGCCCGTCAAATGCAAGATCATACACTTCCAGGCATTCATCCTTCTGCAGTCTGCGAAGCACCGGATACAGTGTGGACTCCGAAATATTGATGGCTTCCCTGACATCCTGGGTAATCTTATACCCATAGGTTCCTTCTGTGTCCCTGGACACAACCGCCAGCACAATGGCATCCAGGAGAGCTGCTCCTGTGTTAAAAACCATGTTCTCACTCCTTGTCTGTGGTTTTGCAAATCTATAATATTATTTATTTTTCTATATTATACATCATATAATATTGTATGTCAATAAAATATTATACAAATTTCAAATTGCAAGAATACCCTCAGTGGACAAGGGGATACATGCCCCTTGTCCACTGAGGGTATATAATTTTTATGAAATGCAAGGCTCATTCCCGCATCAAAAAAGCAGCTATACAGGAAGAAATTTTTTCTCCCTGTATAGCTGCTTATCCCGTCTGTCCTGCAGTTTTTGCGTCTAAAGTACTGCTTTATAGGCGTGCAGAGGCCAATATTAGCAGTAAAACTCCATAGGATAGGTTATATGCTCAATCTCATCCAGTTCATCCAATGTAATCAATCCTGCCGGAGCCCTCAAAACACTGGGGATTCGATTCACAATGGTAGCGCAGGTATGCTCAACCGTAGCCGGTTTCACCACATGAAATTCCGTATCCGGCTCACCGGTAATCTTCCAGTCGCACATATCTCCATCATCCGGCCCATATACTTTCCCGATACACTGTGTCTCAATCACCGGCCCCTGGAAGGTCTCTGTAGTCACCACTGCCGCCATACCAATGCAGTTTCCTGTCTTAATCTCTTTCCCCATGGTAGAAGAATACAGATCCCCGTCATGGAAATAAGGAACACATTTCTGTGTCTGGCTCTTAATGGTCCATCCCATCTTTGCCGCCAACGCCTCATTGGAATTCCATACATAAGAAGGCTCCAGAACTTCCGGATGGGCAATCTGTTTCTCAAACTCTTCCGGAGTCAGATCCACTCCGTGGGCCTTCGCCAGAGCCAGTCCATAGTCCTCTACATTATAGCTGACAGCCCCTTCAATCTTTTTGATATTATGACAGCTTCCTGCCACCATACCTACCATATTTACCCAGAAAGTATCCTCCATGCCGCTTCCCACAAAGGTACAGTTGTTCTCTTTCGCCAGAACATCCAACTGATTCGCACGCACCGGATCAGTGGTCCAGCAGTAAGTGGCTTCCTCACAAGTAGTAATCACGCTGATTCCGCGGCTCAAACATTTTACATAATGATCAAAACAGTCGCTGACTAAGCTGAACAGAGTAACCACTGCAATATCCGGATCCGTATTGTCGAGTACTTCCTCTGCATTATCACTGATGGCAACTCCCAGTTTCATTCCCAGTCCCGCATAATCGCCTACATCCATTCCCACAATCTCAGGATTCACATCGATAGCGCCTACAATCTGAGCCCCTTTCTCATACAGATAACGCAGAATATACTTGCTCATCTTGCCACAGCCGTACTGCACTACTTTAATCTTACTCATAAAAATTCCTCCTTCATCATACAACGTTTTCTGTTACTATTATTTTACAGTCTGATGTTAGGTGAGAGTCAAGAGAGAATCAAACATTTTTTTACCAAACTGTTTAACGGAATTTCAGCGGTACCTGAAGCCTCAAAAACATGGAACGCTTTGTATCATCAAACACATTAAACTCCGTTAAAACCTCACAGATATAATCCCCGCATATGGTATAAGAATGAGCCTTGCAATACTCCAAAAGCCGTCCTGCATACTCCGGCTCATCATCGAAATTATCCACATAAATACAGGCATACATTCCGCTGTCAATCCTCCTGACAGACTCATTTTCCGGAAATTCATCGTCCACAAACACAAAAATCTCATTGGAAACCAGACGTTTTTCCAAAAAATCCTTCATAGGAAGAATTGTACCCACATTGCAATAATAAATTTGTGGTAAATCCTGTTTAATAATGGTTTCCTTCAGCTGACTTAGAATCAGTTCGTATACCGAACTGTCATAATCATAAAAATTGATATCCGTATGTATGGCAAAAATCTTCCTGTGAGGAATATACTCCACTGTGGTCATTCCGCAGTCAGGCGCTTTCCGAAAACGCTCCACACTCTCAATGGTTCTTGTGATAGCATTTAAGCGCATTTCCAGTTTGGCAATCTGATCCTTGACCTGCCGCTTTTTGCTGATTAAAGCCGATTCAATGGCCTGAATATCCCCCTGTTCCAGAATCTGCCTAATCTCGCTTAAGCTCATCCCCAATTCCTTCATATACACAATCATATCCAGACGGGCCGTCTGATGAATGCTGTAATACCGGTAGTTAGAGTATCCTTTTCTCAAAACTCTCACCTGTTTGACAAATTCAGGACTCTACTTTCCAAAACCGTCTTTCCTGTGGAATCAAGAAAAAGCGGACCTGGAAGCTATCATCCAACACCGCTTTTTCGTAACTATTCATCTGTTGTTTTTCTGGTGCACTGATACAGTCATATCATCACACAGTGAGACAGAGGACTTTATTTAGCATTTACTGCTTCGGCTTTGCCTCCTCCATGGCTTTAGAAGCGATCTCCTCCTGTAATTTCCGAATAAAGTCTGTCAGGGATTTCTGCCCCTCATCCCCTGTGTTGCGGCTTCTGACAGCAACCAAGCCTTCCTCTTGCTCCTTCTGTCCTACAATCAGCATATACGGTATTCTCTGCATCTGAGCTTCGCGGATCTTGTAACCGATCTTCTCCGAACGGGTATCCAGTTCCACCCGGATCCCTGCCTCGTCAAGCTGCTTCCTTACACTTTCCCCATACTCAATAAACTTATCAGAAATCGGTAATACCTTCACCTGTACCGGAGCCAGCCATGCAGGGAATGCACCTGCAAAATGCTCGATCAAAATACCGATAAACCGTTCAATCGAGCCAAAGAGTACTCGGTGAATCATAATAGGACGATGTTTCTCCCCATCCGCTCCCTGATATTCCAGTTCAAACCTTTGAGGAAGCTGGAAATCTAGCTGGATGGTGCCACACTGCCATGTTCTTCCAATGGCATCCACCAGGTGGAAGTCAATCTTAGGCCCATAGAAAGCGCCGTCTCCCTCATTTACCACATAGTCTAAGCCCAACTCATCCAAAGCTGTTCTTAAACCTTCCGTAGCCATCTCCCAGTCCTCATCGCTTCCCATGCTGTCCTCCGGCCTGGTAGACAGTTCCACATGATACTTAAATCCGAACAAGGTATAAACCTCATTGATCAGGCTGGCAACCCCCATGATCTCATCCTTAATCTGATTCGGTGTCATGAAAATATGTGCATCATCCTGATTAAAGCACCGCACTCTCATAAGACCGTGAAGCTGCCCGGATTTCTCATGACGGTGTACCAGACCGATCTCCCCTATGCGCAATGGCAGATCCCGATAAGAACGGGGCTCCGAAGCATACACAAGAACTCCGCCTGGGCAGTTCATAGGCTTCACACAATAATCCTGGTCGTCAATCACTGTGGTGTACATATTGTTTTTATAATGATCCCAATGTCCGGAAGTCTCCCACAGGCTTCTGTTTAAGATAATCGGAGTAGAAATCTCCACATACCCTGCCTTTTTATGAATCTCTCTCCAATAATCCAACAGAGTATTTTTAAGCACCATGCCCTTTGGAAGGAAAAATGGGAATCCGGGGCCTGCATCATGCATCATAAACAGTCCCAGTTCCTTCCCCAGCTTCCGGTGGTCTCTCTTCTTTGCCTCCTCGATCATGGTAAGGTAAGCTTCCAGATCTTCCTTCTTGGCAAAGGCCGTGGCATAAATACGGGTCAGCATCTTATTGTGCTCATCCCCTCTCCAGTATGCACCTGCAAGGCTGGTCAGTTTATATGCCTTTCCCACCTCCTTGGTGTTCATCAGATGAGGGCCTGCACACAGATCCGTAAACTCTCCCTGCTTATAGAAACTGATCTCCTCACCTTCCGGCAGATCCTCAATCAGCTCTACCTTGTAAGGCTCTTTCTTCTCTCTCATAAAAGCCAGCGCCTCTTCCCTGGGAAGGGTAAACCTCTCTAAAGGCAATGCCTCTTTGATGATCTTCTTCATCTCTGTCTCAATCTTCTCCATATCCTCTGCGGTAATAGGGGAAGCAAAATCAATGTCATAATAAAATCCGTCTGCAATAGACGGCCCGATAGCCAGTTTTGCGTCCGGATACAGACGTTTCACGGCCTGGGCCATTACATGGCTTGCCGTATGTCGAAGCGCTGCCAGTCCTTTCTCATCCTTAGCCGTCAAAATGTTTAAGCTGCAGTCCTTGTCCACCACGGTCCTTAAATCAACGCTTTCCCCGTCAATCTCTCCTGTGCAGGCCATTCTGGCCAGCCCGGCACTGATGTCTGCCGCAATATCAATTACAGACATAGGCTGGGAATACTCTTTGCAACTGCCGTCTTTTAATGTTACTTTCATGCTTATTCTCCTTTATTAATTAGTTGTTTTGTTTCGCAGATGATCGTGCGGATAGAAAAAAGTCCCCTCTTACAGCTTCCTGTAAGAAGGGACGATTCTATCGTGGTTCCACCCAGTTTTGAATGAACAGCTATCTCCTTTGGACATACTTCCGACTGGAGTATCTGTTCAAACCTCTTTTGATGATAACGGAATCACCGGACCCGATTAAGGGCCGCTCCGGGGTGGTCTTCCTATATGATTCCTGTAAGATGCTTCCACCTGCTCATCTCTCTCTGGACATTCCTCATATGCTACTGTTCCCATCAGCGCGTTTTTTATCTTCTTTGATTATAGCATTGGTTTTGATTTTGTCAAGACAGCAGTTAGTTCTATTAGGATTGTTTCACGAAAAAATAGCATTATCAATACGCAGAACCGGCAACGCCTTGTTATAATCTAATTCCAGATTCTGTACATTTTGTCGGATTCATTGTAGTTGTCAGAAGAAGTACCGCAGTAACTACTACTGCCATATGATTGTCTATCTCTTCCGTCCTGTCACAAACACGTCCAAACCGCCGCGCATAAGACCGACATTCCCGTCAGCGTGTCCAGCGCCACCATGATATTCCTCTGGTCCGCCCTGTCAGCCAGGATTCCTCCAACAGGGGACAAAAGGATCGTCGGAATCGTCGCAATAGATAAAATCCCCGCAAACACAG
>CAJUPP010000064.1 GCA_910588325.1 uncultured Hungatella sp. | reverse complement strand
ACAAACCTGTGAGGAGTTGTTCTATTTTATCAAAGAAAAAAGCCTGATTTTATGCAGGCTGTGGCGTTTTGCAAACGCCTAATTCTTTAAATAAAGAGAGGCGCCTGCTGGTAACAGACGCCCCAGGAGCCATCGATAGACGGTTAGCCCAACAATGTAAAGCAAAAATAGCCGCTTAGTTTGTCAGACCGAGGCGGCTATTTCTGCGTCTTATGATTATCCTTACATCCAGTCAATCAACGGACGGGTCCAAAAGCCTTCCCTAATCCACCTCCAGTTTCAGCCTTTCCAGCTCCCTCAATGTTCCTTCGAAATCACATACGTCGGCACAATCCTCTGCACCGCTTCTTTGATTTCATCCGAATCCCTATTGGCAATCTCATAAAGCTCATCCAGTTCCCTCTTAAATTCCTCCGCGTCAAATTTAATAGGTTTCCCGATATGAATCAGCTTATTGGGCGTATCCTGCAGCCCCTCCTCATCCATCAGCATCTCTTCATACAGTTTCTCCCCCGGACGAAGTCCTGTAAACTGAATGTCAATATCCTCATATGGAATATATCCTGACAGTCGAATCAGATTCTCAGCCAAATCCAGAATCCGCACCGGCTCTCCCATATTCAGCACAAAGATCTCCCCGCCTTTCGCATAGGCTCCTGCCTGCAGCACCAGCGACACTGCCTCCGGAATGGTCATAAAATACCGAATAATATCCTTATGAGTAACCGTCACCGGCCCGCCGTTTTCAATCTGCTTCTTAAACAGCGGAATCACAGACCCATTGCTTCCCAGCACATTACCGAACCGAACGGCAACAAATTCTGTCTTGGAGTGAAGGTTCATCATCTGCACCACCATCTCGCACATTCTCTTGGAAGCTCCCATAATATTGGTAGGATTCACCGCTTTGTCAGTAGAAATCAGCACAAACCGATCCGCACCGTATTTGTTCGCTGCTTTTGCTGTCTTATATGTACCGAACACATTATTCTTAATGGCCTCATTAGGGCTGTCCTCCATCAGCGGGACATGTTTATGGGCCGCTGCATGATACACAATATTCGGCCTGTATTTTTCAAATATTGTCTCCATCCGGTGGGTATTGCGCACAGAACCAATGAGCACTACCAAATTCAAATCAGGATAAGTCCTCTTTAACTCCTGCTGCAGATCATAGGCATTGTTTTCATATACATCAAACACAATCAGCTGTTTCGGATTATGGCTGGCAATCTGACGGCACAATTCGCTTCCTATGGAACCGCCTCCGCCGGTAACCAGTACCACTTTATTGCTTACATAATCCATAATCTGATTTAAGTTTACCCTGATAGGCTCCCTGCCCAGAAGATCCTCTATCTGAATCTTCCGAAGCTTGGAAACACTGACATCACCATTGAGGAGCTGATAGATACCTGGAAGAATCTTAATCTCACAATCCATCTCCCGGCATATTTCCAGAATCTTCTTAATTTCCATAGCCGGCGCCGACGGCATAGCCACATAGATCTCCTCTATCTCATACCGCTTTACCAGCGCAGGAATATCGTCTCTTCCTCCGGCGATGAAAACATTATTTAAATATTTTCCCTGTTTATTCTTGTCATCATCCACGAAACACACGACGCGTCCGTCAGCATATGTGCTGGTCATCATTTCCTTCAGGATCACAGAACCGGAGGTTCCGGCTCCTACAATCATAATCTTCTTCCCCTCAGTATGCCCATAGCTGGATTTCAGAGCCTGTCCAATTCGGTAAGACAGCCTTACTACTGTCACACAGGAGGTCAGGGCAACAAAACAGATCGCATAATAGCTTCTGGGAACACGCAGCTCCAGCATCGTCATTCCTGATATCTGACACAACGTAGAGAGACTGCAGGCAATGACAATATGCATCTCCTCCCTCATGCCGGCTACGCTCCACATAAAAGAATACAACCGCAGGAAGAAGAAAATAGCAACGGTAACCACTGTATATAAAGGTGCATACCTTACCACCGCATCCATGTACCCTCCCGGAATACTGGATACCTGCATATCAAAACGAAGCCATAGGCCCAAAAAACTGCTGAATTGGACTACCAAAATGTCTACAATCAGCAGCAATACCATTCGTACTCTTTTTCCTTTCGGAACAAGCTTATCTATCATTTAGTCCACCATTTCCTTCTACTTCTGTATAATTCCCTATATACTCTGTTTTTTACAGACTCTATGATAGTATAACATTCTTAAAAATATAATTCAACTGTAACAATTTGTAAGTTCTTAATATTTCATTAATATTTTTAACATATTTTTACAAAACCGCACATCCAGATAGTTTCGCAAAAAAATAAGCGAGTATCGATTATCCTCTTCCATCGATACTCGCTTTCAGGCTATCTCATCCATTGGACTATACCTCTCTTTTTGAGTATTTCTTAAAAACTTTCCTCTTTTGGATTTTGTTTTTAAGATTTATCTATATTAAATTTTTTCTGCCAATCCTACTTCTGCTCTTCCCTCTTCTACGCATCATCTCTTTTATATTCTCATATTCTTCTAACGGTTATTGTCATCTCGAAAATCTTACCGTCGCACCAACAATACTTTCTCGTCATATCATCAAACGACTTATCTTCTTCCTCCTCTAACTCTTCTTAGAATTCGAAATCTTCATAGTTTCTTCTGAGGGCTGCATATCGTGGATTGGGGGTCCTATGTTTCATTTTACTTATAAAATGAAACGAAGCTTATGATTTTGGTGGTCCATACCTCCTTCTCTTAAATTTTGTTTGTTTCTTTTGTTGTACTTAGTATATACGATTTCCGTCGATTTGTCAACACTTTTTTGATAAAAATATTAAATATTTTTGTCTTCTTTTGATTTGTATATAATTATTTTAATAATTTATATTTTTGCAAAATATTCACATTGTTTTATGGGGATTTTCTCTATATTTTTCAGACAATTCTCACATCTTCAAAAAATAATCAACTGGCATAAAAACGAGGGCATCCCATGATTCCCCTATCATGCCCGCCAAAAAGGAAATCATCCAATGCCCTCATTACCTGCTCTGCTACGGCAAACAAATCGCTATCTCCCCATAGCTTAATCCTTCACCTTAAAAATTTTATCCACAATCATAATCAAAATCGTTCCCAATGCCAGAACTACCACTGCACCGATGGCAAACCGTATAATCAGCACCTTAAAATTATTATTCTGATTCCACTGCTCATCGATACAGTAGAATACCTTCTCCATATCCGCAACACCATACTGGTCACAGAGATTCTGAATATTGGGTATTACCCTGTGATCCGAATTCTGCTTCCTTCCCACCGGAAGAGCCACGCTCTTTCCCGCTTTTATCTTCCTTGCATCCTCCAGGGAAATCTCTGCCAGCACATAGGAATCATCCGGCAGCTGAACCAGATAGTACTCTCCGTACTCGTTAAAAAAATCGAATCTGGTATCTACAACATCTGCTTTCCTTCTCTGTCCGCCCCTTCTGCTTCTGGTATATATGGACACCCACGGATAGCGTACGCCTACCTGGGTACCGATAATATTTTTCGGTTCAATGGTTATGTAATCATAATCCCATGCCTCATCCCAATCCGCCATACTTTCCACTCTTGGGATATCATCAGCCGCCGGCCTTCCCACACATTCTTCCGGAAGGCCTTCCTCTGTCTTTGCCAGGGTCACTGGCTCCAGGCCTTTACGCAGCATGGATTCCACGCCTATGTTTTTTCCAACATAGACACCTACGACCAATGCTATAATCACAGCAACAAATTCCAATGCTTTTACCAGCTTTTTCATAACATCAATATCCTCCTCTTCTCGTTATATGACTATCTGCCTGTCCATGGATTCCTTTTACCGCAGTCTTCACCTGAGAACCGGCTGCCGCATCCTCTCTCCACTGCTCTACCAGAGGACGGAATGTTTCATAGGGAAACACGCACGTTTTCTTAATACTCTCTTCCCCGCGGACATCCAGGAAATCCGTAATCTTCACCTGCTGTTTATCACATCGTTCGCACCTATAGACCTCCAGCCAGCAGGCTCTCATACCGGTGGGAATCTGCTCTTTGCTGTAAATCGGCTTCATATGAGTCCGAAGATACTCCTCCGAATCCTCATAGGTCTCGCCAAAATGTAATGGCAGCAAAAACAGGCAGGGCCCATATCCTTCCTTCACTGCTTTTCCCCTGCAGTGAATGCAGCTGGTCTCCCCATACTTTCCCCGTATAAGATCTGTCACAAGTGCTACTGCCCATATCACAGCCGCCAGACCCAAAACTCCGAACAGAATCTCCGGCAAATAATATGTAACTTCCATAGCTTATTGATTCCTCTCCGCCTGGCTCTTGGCCTCCTTCAAAAGTTCCACAAATGCATCTGCCTTGGACACAGCCTCCGCACCAATACCGCTCTTGATGCTGTATGCTCTGTTAGTAAGCAGCGTATACATGGATACCTTCTTATTATCTATATTAAATACAAAACGAACTCCAGTCATAGCGGAAGCCAGCGTTTTCATCTTGTCAAGACGGGCCGCATTAAAAATCTGAATTTTAAATGGATTGTATGCGGAAATGAAACCAATCATTCCATTGGCAACATCAATGTACAGGATTCCTGCCCTTCCCCGAAAAGAACTGTTGAACCGAAACGGAAGATCGCCTATCTTCTTAGCCGTTCTCTTCACAAATGGTGCGGAAAAACTTCCCCATCCAATCATCATAATCAATACGATCCAGATCATAAAGCCAAACACCAAGGCCAAAGGCAAAAATACTGACATGCTAAAATTCCCCTGGCTTGCACATGCTATAAATGATACGACAAGCGGCAGCACAACAGCAATTCCCAACACCATCAGGATGTAGGAACTTCCGACACGTTCAAACTTTGCACTTTCATATTTGTTCATTCTCTCTAAGTCCTCCATGATTATTTACACTTTGTCAAAAAATCAGACGCTTCTTATTATATCACTAATAAATTGACTCAACAAGTCTCCCGCCAAATTTTTCGTACACATTTTTCTATATTTTACAACAATTCAGATAATCCTTGAACTGTTACTATATTTTTTCATGATTTTACAATATATTTTTCAGCTGTTCCAGCAGAGCACCGCCTCCGGAAACCTGGATATTTCCCACCTGGGCACAGATCCTTTCCAGACATTCCATCTCCTTTAACTTATACAGTGTCTTATTCTCATCCATCAGCTTTGCCGTATTCAGCAGAGACCGGGTGGAAGCCACCTCCTCACGCCGCGTAATCACATTGGCCTGGGCTTTTCTCTCCGCCACCAGCACCGTATTCATAATATCCCGGATTTCCCCCGGCAGAATGATATCCTTGATACCAGCGTTCTGAAATTCCACACAGTACTCTCCTTCCACTTCCTTCAGACGTTTGAAAATAAAACCGGAAATTTCTTCTTTCTGCTCCAGCAGCTCATCCAGGCGGTAACGGCCAATATATTCCCGTATGATTAACTGAACACACACATAAATCTGATTCTCCAGATTTCTGATGGTTTCAATCATCCTTCTGGGTTCCACAATCCGGTATGTACAAGTCAGATTGATTCTCACACCGATTCTGTCCGCTGTCAGAATCTCCTGTCCTGTTATTTCCAGGGAATGGCTTTTCAGATCCACAATCCGTCCCGTTACATCCTTGGAATACAGCCAGTAGTAATAAGTTCCCGCATGCAGTTCCTTTACCACCTGGTTATTGTAGTAGAGGAGCCCCATCTCTCCCGGCTGAATCTCAATCTTTTTATAGTATTTAAGGGGAATGATAGCCAGATATGCCTTGCTCACCTCTCCTTCCATCTCTGGCTGCTGCATATCCATTAAAACCACATCATACTGTTTCCACTGATTCCAAAACAGATATTCCGTCTCTGTCAGACAGGTCTGAGGCGTACCGTTTTTCCTTAAAATTCCAATAAATCCAGCCGGAACGATTACATTCAGCACCTTATCCGCAAACTCCTTATCCTCCAGAAGCACCTCCTTCGGAATTTTCCCAAACCTTACGGCCCCGTCCATTTCCTCTATAAATACGTCATAGCCTGCTGCCTTCAGGTAGTGATACGTTCCTCCAAACAGCATCTTCACAAAACGTCCATGTCTCATTAAAAAACCACACTGATTCTGATTGATCTCATACTTCATTTTTCTTACCTCCTTTTGGATTCGGGAGCATATCGCAGAAACCGGCTGCGGGCCGGCCGTTCCGGTAAAGACAACTCTGATCCGGCTGTTCAAATCCGTCTGTCTGTTCTTCTGACGTCCCTGTTTCCCACATCAGATATTCAGCCAGCTTTTTTTGAACCATGGAACCAGGTTTATCTTTTTCCTCCTGGCGGCACAAGGCAGGATTTCTGCTGCCATCTTTCGGCCTGATATTCTCCTTCTTCTTTTTTTCATAGGAACACGTGACCGGTGTCTGATTGATTGCTTTTACCACTTAGCTACAGTTCCCTTAAGAACCGGTGGGATTTGAACCCACGAACATCAATTCTTTTTTCATGATTCCTGCGGCATACCGTACTGCACTGCAGCGGCACCATCCAGCCTGAATACTGTGATTGTCAGCAAAGAACCACATTTCCCTTTCGGTGTCTCTATCCTATCACAGAAATTTCCCCTTATCATTTCAAAATAGTTGCGAACTTCCGGGCAGAGTGTATATAATGTCCACGTAAGCGAAGAGCAGTGCGGAAAAAGCTGAACAAAAATTTTCGTCATGCTCGCATGTAAGAAAATTTTTGCTCAGCTTTTTCCATAGGGCCAAAGGCCCGTGAGCGAACTGGAGCGAAGCGGAAGTGAGCGCAACACTGCGGAGTACCCTCCCCCCAATCCCCGCTCTGCCCAAACCGTCTTACCATCCCTCTCATACACAGAAAGGCAAAAAAATGTCCGACTTCAAAGAACTCATCCGCCGTTTCGACAAAATCCGTAGCTACGTCTGGGATTTCTACATATACGGCTTCAAAACCAGAAATGACTACCAGCAAAAAAGCACCCGCACCTACGACAACGAACGCCGGCGTCTGGAAAGCTGGTTTTCCAAATACATACGATCCGACCAGACCGGCCACAAAAAATCTGTCTTTATCACCATGAATTCCGACTGAATGGCTGTCAACCCGTTGTATCAGGCCTGGAAATCCAAAACCTTCACCAACCGGGACCTCACTCTCCACTTTTTGCTTCTGGATTTACTCTCAGACAGTCAGTTCCACAGTATAGAAGAACTAACCGACCAGCTTCAAATCCAATTTGGAGTATTGGAAGATTCTCAATCTGTCCGTCGAAAGCTATCAGAATATGAAAAAGAAGGAATTTTACAAAGAAAAAAAGAAGGCAAACAACATCTCTTTTCATTAACCGAAGACTTAAGAAAAACCACCCCAAAACTATTCCCCGCTCTCCATAACGCCATCTGCTTTTTTCAGGGAACCGCCCCCTTTGGTTTTATCGGAAGCACGATCATGGATTCATGGGATTTGAAAAATACCATGTTCCGTTTCCGCAGCGATTATCTGATTCATACACTGGAAGATGAAATTCTGCTTCCCCTCCTCCAGGCCATTGAAGAACACCGTCTTCTGAACCTGACCGTCAGAAGTTCCAAAAACGGACGGATGAAGGAAATTTTAGCGGTTCCCCTGAAAATCCTGGTAAGCACTCAAACCGGTCGTCGATATGTCTGTGTCCGCCGCCAGTCAGACCGCCGCCTGACTTCCGTCAGACTGGACAATATTCGTGACGTCAAACTACTGGATATTGATCCCCTCTGCGACTCCTACCAAAAAGACTACTCTTCCAACATATCCCATGTGTGGGGAGTCTCTTTTGGCGAAAGCCGGCAGCCGGAGACCATCCGATTGTGCATCCGGCTGAATGAGGAAACCGAATCCTATATCCTGAACCGTCTGGAACGCGAAGGCCGCCAGGGCTCATTAAAGCGTCTGGAACCAGGTCTCTATGAATACACACGTACCTGCTGGGACGGAGCAGAGATGCTTCCCTGGATAAAGACTTTTACCGGACGGATTCACTCCTTCACCTGCTCCAACCCCAAAGTAGAAAAACGATTCTGGGATGACATCCGACTAATGAAACAAATGTATCTGTGTCCCTCTGACATGAACCAAAATCTCTGATGAAACCAAAGGATAACTCTGCTATGAAAACCGATCTTGTCTTATTTTCAGAACTGTACAGCTGCTACTATCAGGTAGTCCGTCAGATTTTAAATCAATCCTCCAAGAGCCCTCTCATCGAAAAACAGATGACCGAGATTGCAGATAACTACGGCTATCAGGAAAGCGCCCTGTCAATCATTCCGAATCTTCTCCAGGGAAGCTGGCCTTTTTTAGAGGAAGAGAAAACCCCTGACAAAAAATCCCCAAAAAGCTATCGTTCCAGACTCCGCCTTCCTCCTTCATCCCTTCCTATCCCCCTCACCTGCCTGCAGAAGTCCTGGCTGAAAGCTCTGCTTTCGGACCCCAGAATACGTCTCTTTTTTACAGACCCACAGCTGGCTCTCCTGAAAGACAGGCTAATTCACACAGTACCACTGTTTCGCCCTGAGGATTTTCACTACTTTGACCAGTACAGAGATCACGATCCCTTTTCCTCCATCCAGTACCGCACCCATTTTCAGGTACTTCTGAATGCCATAGAAAAGCGAAAACTTCTCACCATTTCCTACCTCTCCGGTCAGAAACGCATCCTCACCGATACCTGTCTTCCCTGCCGCCTGGAATATGGAGAAAAAGAAGGAAAATTCCGGCTCTTGGCCATAGGCCGGCGAAAAAACGGCTCTCCCCGCATGGATGTTCTGAATGTAGGAAGAATTCTAAAAATTGAAGAAACCGGTCAAATCTCTTCCGAAGAGTATTCCATCGATTTCTTTTTAGACAAAGCCCTCTGCAAAAACCCTCTAATCCTGGAAATTACCGACCAGCGCAACGCATTGGAACGAACCATGCTTCATTTTTCCTGTTATCAGAAAAAAATAGAGCGCCTGGATTCGTCCGGCAGATACCGTTGCTCCATCTACTATGATAAAAGATGGGAAACCGAACTGTTGATCCAGGTGCTCTCTTTTGGACCGGTCGTCAAGGTTATGGGACCGGAATCATTTTTACAGCAAGTCGTAGAACGGGTCAGAAATCAGCCCGACCAATAGCATCTACAGCACAAAGAATGTACAGGTAGCCGGAGCCAGCTCCACAGTGCCGGCTGCCTGAGCCACAGGTTTCAGTTCAGGAAGACCATGATTCTCTCCAAGAACCAGCGGATTTCCATTCAATGTCATTACAGATGCGCGGATATTGCCGTTTTCGCCAGCCAATGTATACCGCCAGGCATCTTTAGGCAGTTCCACAGTGGTGGCCTCTGTCAGGGAATTGTTAATAATCAGATACACAACACCCTCTTTTCCGTCTTTGCGGGAATGTACATATACATGAGCGCCTTCACGAATCGGCTCCTCAGAGTCATAAACCGTGGTTCCCATGAGGCGGTTCCACAGAAGAACTGCAAAATAATTGGGCCGCGGATCGAATACCTGGCGGGCAAGGAACCCGTAATCAGAAGAAGCCAGTGTATTGTGGAAGATAACTCCGTTAGTCTGAACCGAAAAACCGCCAAGTTCATTTAAGGTGCGGAACACATCCAGATATGTGGAAGCCCAGGTATCACCGCCGCCGCCGGCATCTCCGGATTCCGTAACCCACATCTCTGCCCCCGGACAGTATTTATCCCGCATAGGCGCATAAATGCGTGCAAAGTTTATGGCAGTGTCCAGATATTCTTCTCCACTGGCTTCTGATGGCTGCCAATGAGCGCTTGGCATAACAGATGCCAGACGATCGGAAACTCCGTTATAATAATGATAGCTGAATACATCCAAAGGCTCCCTGGTTCCTACCAGCAGATCAGCACAGTCACAGGTATTTGACGCAATCTGCTCGATTCCGCCGCCTTTTCCTTCCGAGTTGCCTTTTCCGAAGGAAATATTATCTCCGCCGGTGGTGCTTGGTCCGACGCAGAGGCAATCCGGATAGTTGGCCCGCAGCCATCCAAAGAACAGATCCTGGTCGCGGCGATAATGAGCCGGTGTGTACCCCTTCGGGAAGCCGGTATCTTCCATCATATTAGGTTCATTGGCAAATTCTGCGGCATTTATCGGCACGCCGTATTCCTTGCTGAGAGAGAACAGTTTCTCCGCTTCTGCCGGATGCCACGGCTCTTCTGCGGAATGAAGGCCAGGACAGTTGGCAACAGAAACAATCAGTTTTGCTCCCACTGCCTTTACAAAATCCAGCACTCCAATCCACTGTTCCTTTGTCAACACGTTCAGATACCCTTCCGGAGCTTTTCCATTGGTGGTTCCGTCAAAGTCATAATACGTCTTGGTGGCCCAGGTTCCTGAGACACGTACCCACACCGGCCCCAATTCTCTTGCTAAACTGCGCAGCTTTTCATTATACAGATCAATCGGAGGATATACTTGCATCAAATCCTTGTACATTGCTTCAATTCCCTCAGAACTGGGTTCTACATGAAACTCCTCCGTTCCGGCAATCTGCCCAGGCGTATAAGCCTTCCAGAAAGTTCCCCCTGTAACCTCAGCAAACTCCACATTGTAGGACATCAGCATGGGATTCATCTCCCTGATGGGCTTTAATGTTCCCAAAGCCAATTTGATAAACTGAGACATAACGTACCTTCTCCTTTCTTTTTATTCATGCACTTCCGGAACCCTCTCCCCTTTTATGCACAAATATTCCAAATTTATGTAATAATCATAACAAATATTAGAGATTATTTCCACAAAATTCTCTAAAATTATCCAGAAATTGGTCTAAAATCCACTTTCTCTTGACATTTAACATTTTTGTAATATAATTGTAATTGAGAAAGGTAGTATAGATTCAGATAATATTTTTGTGAGGTACTGTATGTTTAGTTCAAAGAAGCTTCTGGCAATCGCTGCCGCGTCGTTACTGGGAACTGTATTTGCTTTCCCTGCTTCGGCTGAGACTATTTCCGGGCAATTGGAGGATGCAGACCAGAATTCTATTGTCGGATGGGTTTGGGATACGGAGGATTACAATCACATTCTGAATGTTGAATTACATATTTACCCAGCCGGCTCTGAAAAAGAGATTGTGACATTAACTACAAAAGCTGACTACTATCGAGATGACTTGCAAACTTCCATCGGAGATGGATACCATGGTTTTACTTGTCCTGTTGATTGGGACGCACTGGAGGGAAATGATTTTTCCATTACCGCCTATGCTGTTTCTGAGACAGGCAAGACTGCATTACCAGAGATTATTTCCTATAAAAAAATTTCTTTGGTGGAACCCCGTAAAGCAAAATCCCAGACAGAAATTCTGAAACCGAGTCAGACTACCGCTACTGACAGCCAGTCCACGGTTCTTTCCGGTTCTGTAGGAAGTTCGGGTTCCGGGCAGACTACCGCCCCTTATTGGCAATCCGGTCCCGGTGTTCCAAAACCAATGCCTGCTGAGAAATCGGTAGAAAAAGGACAGTCCTTAGGGCTCTTCATCACCAGCGGATACTGTACCTGCGAACTTTGTTCCAGCGGCGAGAATATTACTTTCGGCGGAACCGTACCGCAGGCGAATCATACCGTGTCGGCAGATTTAGACCTGCTTCCTCTTAATACTAAGATTATTATTAACGACATCGTGTATACTGTGGAGGATAAAGGAAGCAGCGTAGCCGGAAATCATATTGATATTTACTATGCTTCCCATGAAGAAGCAGTTGCCCACGGAGTTCAGGAAGCAGAAGTGTTTCTGGTTAAAGAACCATAAAAATCAAAGGCGGCGAACCAAACAATTGAAAACATGGAAAAGACCGGAAAGTTTTTATTCTTTTCCGGTCTTTTTCGTAGTGAAATATATTCTTACTTTTCTTTTATCAAGAACTCTTTTACAATCTTATTGACCATAGCCGGATCGGCCTTACCCTTCATGGCACGCATGGTCTGACCTACTAAAAATCCCATGGCCTTTTCTTTTCCATTGTGATAATCTTCTACGGACTGCGGATTGGCAGCCACGATTTCCTCAATGGTTTTTCTCAGCGTTCCCTCGTCATTGACTACCTTCAGCCCTTTCTCCTCCACATAGGCATCCGGATCCACATTATGGGCAAAAATCTCTTCAAATACAGTTTTTGCCACTGTCCGGTTTATCACACCGCTGTCCACCATCTGAATCAATCTAGCCAGATGTTCCGGTGAAAATGCAATATCCTCCGGATCCTGTCCATGCTCTTTCAATAGGCGCATAGCCTCCACCATCAGCCAGTTGGATACTTCCTTTGGCTTCTTGCACAGTTCTACCGTAGCCTCGAATATATCTGCCATATGTTTGGAATCTGTCAGTATCTCCGCATCATACTGCGGAATCTGAAATTCCTCCTGATAACGGACCATCTTTTCTGTCCGCAGCTCCGGCTGACGATCCCGAATCTCCTGAATCCACTGATCGCTGATTACCACAGGAGTCAGATCCGGATCAGGGAAATACCGGTAATCCTGGGCATCCTCCTTGGAGCGCATGGCACGGGAGCTTTCCTTGTTGTCATCCCATCTTCTGGTCTCCTGGATAACCTTTTTTCCTTCCTCCAGAACCTCAATCTGCCGTTTTCTCTCCCCTTCAATGGCTCTGGCAATGGCCTTAAAGGAATTGATATTTTTCATCTCTGTTCTGGTTCCAAACTCTCCTGCTCCCGCTTCACGGACCGACAGGTTCACATCGGCCCTCATGGATCCCTCCTGAAGCTTGCAGTCAGAGGCTCCCAAATACTGGATAATCAGCCGCAGCTTTTCAAGATATGCAATGACCTCGTCCGCACTCCTCATATCCGGCTCAGACACAATCTCAATGAGGGGCACGCCGCTTCGGTTATAATCCACTAAAGTGCAGTCATCCCACTCATCATGAATCAGTTTTCCCGCATCCTCTTCCATATGAATCTCGTGAATTCCCACTTTTTTCCTGCCTGCCAAGGTTTCAATTTCCACCCAGCCGTCATGGCAGATGGGCAGATACAGCTGGGAAATCTGGTAGTTCTGGGGATTATCCGGATAGAAATAATTTTTCCGGTCGAACTTACAGTACTGGTTGATCCTGCAGTTGGTCGCCAGACCTACTGCCAGCGCATACTCTACCACCTGCTTATTCAAAACAGGAAGGGACCCCGGCATCCCGGTACATACCGGGCATGTGTGAGTGTTTGGCGCTCCGCCGAATTCCGTAGAACAGCCGCAGAATATTTTGGTCCTGGTAGCCAGCTCTACATGAACCTCCAGTCCGATGACTGTCTCGTATTGTCTGCTCATCTGCTTTCCCTCCCCTGCCATATAAATTTGGATCCCTCATAATTTCTGCTTTGTTCAAATGCATACCCCGCCCGGATAATCTTCTTCTCCTGAAAACAGTCTCCGATCAGCTGAAGTCCAATAGGAAGCCCTTTCGAGTCTTTTTTGCATGGAACCGTCATTCCCGGAAGGCCGGCCAAATTAACAGAAATGGTATAAATATCTCCCAGATACATCTTAAGCGGATCGCTTAAGGATTCTCCAAGCTTCGGAGCCGTAGACGGGGCCGCCGGCCCCAGAATCACATCATACGTTTCAAATGCTTTGTCAAATGCTTTCTTAATCAATGCTTTGGTCCGCAGCGCTTTCAGATAGTAAGCGTCATAATATCCGGAACTGAGCACAAATGACCCCAGCATAATCCTTCTCTTTACCTCCGGCCCAAAGCCCTCAGAGCGACTCTTTTTATACATGTTGTGAAGCCCTTCATATTCTTTTGCCCGCAGTCCGTACTTTACACCATCAAACCGTGACAGGTTGGAGCTGGCTTCTGCAGATGCGATGACATAATAAGCCGGAATCGCATATTCCACAAGGCTTAAATCAAATTCCTCCACAGTGGCCCCTTTCTCTTCCAATACCTTTGCCGCCTGGAGAATGGCATCTTTTACCTCTTTGTCAAGTCCTTCTCCCAAATAATCTCTTGGAATCCCTATCCGCATTCCTCTCACATCATCTGTCAGCGCAGATGTAAAATCACAGTCATTTCTTGGAATGGAAGTGCTGTCTTTCTTGTCATAGGAAGCAATTGCCTCCAAAATCACTGCACAGTCTGTCACGTCCTTTGCAACAGGCCCAATCTGGTCCAGAGAAGAACCATAGGCAATGAGCCCATAGCGGGATACGGTTCCGTAAGTAGGTTTGATTCCTGTGACTCCGCAGAAAGAACTGGGCTGTCGGATGGAACCGCCTGTATCGGAACCAAGAGCGTAAAAACATTCATTGGCCGCCACTGCCGCGCAGGAACCGCCGGAGGAACCTCCCGGCACATGATCCGTATTCCACGGGTTCCTGGTGACTCCATATGCCGAAGTCTCTGTTGTGCTTCCCATGGCAAATTCATCCATGTTGGTTTTTCCCAATATCACGGCTCCTGCTTTTTCCAGGTTTACCACTGCCTCTGCCGTATAGGTGGGAATAAAATTATACAGAATCCTGGAACTGCATGTGGTCAGCATATCCCTGGTACACATATTGTCTTTTACAGCCATGGGCACACCGGCTAAAGGGCCTGTCAATGTTCCGTCCTCAATCTGCCTCTGCACCTTTTTTGCCTGCTTTAAAACGCCCTCCTGATTCACCGTTACATATGCATGAATCGTGTCCTCATACTTTTTTATCTGCTCCAAAGATTCTTTCGCAGCCTCTATGGCCGTAGTTTCTCCAGCCTTTATTTTCTTGCCTAACTCTACGGCAGTCAATTCCAACAGGCTCATTATCTGCCACTCCTTTCTCCTTGTGGATCCAACCTATCTCTACTCCACAGTTTTCGGAACCTTATACGCACCATCCTTGCACTCCGGAGCATTTTTCAACATGTTGTCTCTATCGTCTCCGTTCGTCACCACATCTTCCCGAAACACATTGTTCATCGCAAATACATGAGACATAGGCTCCACTCCGCTGGTATCCAACTCATTCAGCATGTCAATATAGTCCAGCATCCGTCCCATGTCTTTCTTTGCTTCCTCTTTTTCCTCTTTAGAAAGCTCCAGCTTTGCCAGAATACCCACATATTCTATGGTTTCATCACTGATTACATTTGCCATATTCCACTCCTCCTCTTGCCGCTGTCTATTTGAAACTGTTCCATATCATGATGTTGGGGGCAAAAGTTTTTTTGACCCCTGATGCCTGCGGATTACTCCGCATTTCATGCTCCCGCAATCTTAAAAACATTCAAAATCCGCCCTATCAGGCTACTTTTTCATGTTTGTTCGGGTCCCAAAGTCATGTATTGACATGCAAGCATGTCATACATGACCTTTTGCCCCTAGCATCATATCATTGATTTTATGGCTCTAATCTGGTCACATCTCTTGGGAACAGTGACGTTTCCCTGACATTTTGTTCATCCAGAAGCCGCATCGTCAGACGCTCCAGACCGATTCCCAAGCCGCCGTGGGGAGGCATTCCGTATTTAAAAATCATGAGATAAGACTCAATATCTGCCGGGTCCATTCCTCGCGTTTCCATTTTTTTCAGAATTTCATTGTAATCATGAATTCTCTGCCCTCCGGTAGTCACTTCCAGGCCTTTGAACAACAGGTCGAAACTTAAGGTAAATCTGGCATCCTCCGGGTCATCCATGGCATAAAATGGCCGCTTTTTCGTGGGATAATGGGTGACAAATACAAAATCGCTGTCATATTCTTCCTTAAAATACCGCCCAATCAGGATTTCCTCTTCCGGTTCCAGATCATAGGGATTCCTGATTTTCCGGTTATATTTCTCTGCCACCAGCTCCTTGGCCTTATCAAAACGAACGGCGGGAATTTTGCAGACCTTCGGAAGAACCACCTCCAGCATATCCAGTTCTTCTTTGTATTCCTTCTCCAGGAAACCCATGGTATACTTAAGAACCCCTGTCTCCATCGCCATAATATCTTCAAATCCGTCAATATAGCCCATCTCAAAATCCAGGCTGATATACTCATTTAAATGTCTGGTGGTATTGTGCTTTTCCGCCCGGAACACCGGCGCTGTCTCAAAAACCCGGTCATAAATCCCTACCATAGTCTGTTTGTAAAACTGCGGGCTCTGCCCCAACTCCGCTTTTTTGTTAAAATAATCCAGTTTAAACACATTAGAACCGCCTTCCGCTCCGCGGGCTACAATCTTGGGTGTATGAACCTCCGTAAATCCCTGGCTGGTAAGAAACTCCCGGAATCCTCTGACAATTCCCTCCTGAATCTTGAACTTTGCCCGCTCTCTGATATTTCTAAGAGAAATAGGGCGCATAGCCAGTTTGGCTTCCAGCGAGGTATTCATTTTATATTTACTGACCGCAATAGGCAGTACCTCTGCCGGTTCTGACAGCACATGGATATCATTCAGGCGGATTTCAAATCCATGAGGCGCCCTTTCCTCTAAAGACACCATACCAGTTACTTCCACGGCCGATTCTTCTTTCAGTTCTTTCAGCGGGAAGGGGCAATGCTCTTCCTCATACACGCACTGAACCAGCCCCTGGGCTTTTCTCAAAATCACAAATGCCACCTCTCCCATATCACGGATGGTGTGCACCGCTCCCCGAAGCTTCACCGTCTTTCCTGTCTGGCCGCCGTCCAAAATGTCCTGAATCTCAACGATATCCTTCTTTTTTACTCCGTCCATAAATTCCATGCTGCATCCTCCTTTTTCCATAAAAAGAATCCTGCCCGGAGGGCTTTTTTATTCCATATGGTATTTTCTATAGAACAAAAAAAGTCCCGGAATACTGTTACATATTCCGGGACGGGATCTGTGTCATAAATCTTATTCCCGCGGTACCACCCGCATTGAGACGAAAAGCAATATCTCCTCTCTTGACACGTAACGTGTGCCAGTCGGATATGCCTACTGAATCTACACTGAAATGGGTTCAGCATACCGGCTCCAGAGTGTTCCCTTCGCCATTTCCCTCATGACAGCGCTCTCAGTCGGTGACGCCCTCTTCCTGTCAAGTTCCCTGGCAAGAGTCTCCTTCATAGCCTTTGACTTTTAAAAAATATGACTTATAATAGCACAATCCGCTTTTCTTTGCAATACTAAATTTTCATAAATATCTGACTTTTTTCTATCCCTTATAGAATAAATATTCAAGTTATTGCCTTCTCCAACATAAATTGAAACATAACATTGTACCAACTGAAGGAGGATTTTCTATGTCACTTCCGGAATTATTCCTTATTGCCCTGGGACTGTCCATGGATGCTTTTGCAATTTCTATCTGCAAAGGCCTTTCCATGCAGAAAATGAATAATAAAAGCGCCTTCATTATCGGCTTGTATTTCGGTACTTTTCAGGCATTTATGCCCTTTCTCGGTTATTTTTTAGGTTCCCGTTTCCAGAATACCATCATCTCATACGACCACTGGATTGCATTTATTCTGCTGGCAGTTATCGGCGGGAATATGGTAAAAGAATCGCTAAATAAAGAGGAGGAATCTCTCGATCCCTCCATAGCCTTTCTTGACATGATAATACTTGCCGTTGCCACCAGCATTGACGCACTGGCCGTAGGAGTCACTTTCGCCTTTCTAAAAGTACAGATTACGGCTGCCGTCTCATTTATCGGAGTTACCACTTTTATCCTGTGTATTATTGGTGTAAAAGTCGGCAGTATATTTGGAATAAAATACAAATCCAAAGCTGAATTTGCCGGAGGCCTGATTCTGATTTTTATGGGTCTTAAAATCTTAGTCGAACATTTATTTTAAAATGATCGTCTGGGGTTACTGTGAAAGTCCGCCGCCGAATAGGCGGCATGAATTCAGGTATGCCCAATGCGCCCGCCAGACTTTCATGTGTGGTGGTGCGTCCGCCGCCGGGCGCGTGAAAGTTTACTTAATACGCCCAAAATGAGTCTTTTACATATGCTCTTGTCTCAGGATTTACTTTGACTGTAATCTCTGTCAGGTATGCAATCTCATAACTGGACAGGTTTTTCTGTTTCAGTTCTTCTAAAATTCTGTCCTTATTTTCCATGAAAAGTTCAAAATCGCTTCCTTTGTACCTGGCTGACAGATATAATTCTCCAGCATAAACCGGTTCTTTCTTTTCTTCATCTGTCCGTGTCTCTTCTTCCTGCAGCTCATCCAAATCCTGATCTGGCTCTGCCATCTCTTCCTCTTCATATTCTTCATAATAGAGAAATGGTTCTATTAATCTCTCGTTGTATGTAACCTCATATCTGACAACCCCGGCCGGCACAGACGGATCCTCCACCAGATTTCCTTCCCATCCTCCACGATAACCACGGTACCCCAAAATCACAGTCCTGCCATCTGTAGGAATTTCAAAGTCCATTTCCTTTGTAACCAAATTTTCCGCGCCTATTGTCTTCCTTCCCCCATAGTTTAACGAAGAAAATTCTGCCACAGCAATCCCAGTACCGACTCCCCCCAGTAATACTCCTGACAAAAAAATCCCTATTAATACTTTCTGCACATTACGCATGCTGTTCACCCTCCGTATTCACGTCTGACTCTGATATACCGGCATCCTTTTCCTGCTCTGTTCTGACTGCTTCTATCATGTCCGTTCCTGTTCTAACTGCCTCTTCTCTTTCTGTTCCTGTCTTTGATTGTTCTGGCTTATCAGTCTCATCACCCGATACCTCTCCCCTCAATTCCCTTCTTTTCATTTCCCCTCTTCTTGATTCTCCCATTGTCACTTCCCACGGTTCTTCTTCTCTTAATTCCCCTCTCATAACCTGCCTTCTGGCTGATTCTCTTTGCTCCCTCTCCCTGCTTCCTCTTTTCTTGCTCCCTGTGTCTTTCTGCCTCTCAGGAAGCCACATCAATGTAAATCCAAACCCTGCTAAGGAAAACATACAAAGCACCAGTCCCAGACATCCCAGAGTTATTCCCCACAGCGGATATCCCTGCACCAACAGCACAAGCAGCACCCCTAATCCATACAGACAAAATAACCCAAAAAATCCGACCATCAGAGAAGCACCTGCACAACACATATTCCAGGTCAAATGAATACACCATCTGGCAACATTGATGCATCCATGAAATATCCCGCTGATTCCTTCTCCAATCATATACATCACCCCATGCTGCCCCTCGCCATATCCTCTTCTCTCCATAAAATTTCTCCTCATCTGTTCTTTCTTCCTTCGGCTCTGTTTTACCCTCTTTATACCCTCACCTGCTCCTCCTGGCTCACCTGATTCTTCTCCTCTCCTTAACATCCCCAAAATCCACAAAAATGGGCGGCTTATCTGCCTTTTCCCCCATATAAATCCCCTCTTTATGATTGTTCCGACTGCCGAAAAACCCGCTCCCAAAAGCTTCCCCCATCTTGCTACGGCCCCTTTTACTTTTCCGGCAGCCTCAGATATCCTGCTTTTTCCCTCCAAATTGCTGGAAGACTGTAAGGAAATATTTCCAAATCCTCTGTCAGCCTTCATTCTTCTGCCAGAAACAGACTCGGCATAATCTGCTCTCACATGGTACGCCTCCAAAATCTCAGCTGTCAATTCCGTCATGCTGCCGAAATCAGCAATCGCTTCTTCCTCTGTCAGCCCATTCTCCACCTTCATATCAATATGCTGCTCATACTCGCTGACTATATCCTGCAATTCCTCTTCCTTCAGCACAGAAAGGGATTGCCTCAAATTTAACAAAAATGTCTTTTTATCCATATTTTTCTCCTTCACTATCTATACTGACTCACCTTCAGCGAAATCTTCTTACATCACATTACCCGCTTTTCCCTTTACAGTTCTCCAAAAACCTTCCAACCTTTTGGGCCAGTTCTTTCCACTCATTCTCCAGGCCATCTCGATACAGCACTCCCGCTGCTGTCAAATGATAATATTTTCTGGGCGGTCCCTCCGTGGATTCCCGAAGATATGTCTCAAAATAATGTTCATTGGTTAAACGTTTTAAAAGAGGATAAATGGTCCCCTCATTAACATCTACCACCTTGGAAACCTCCTCTACTAATTCATATCCATACATATCCCTCTGTCGGACAGATTCCAACACAATTAACTCCAAAACCCCTTTTTTAAATTGTGCGTTCATATAATAATTTCCTTTCCCTTAGTTGTATATTATACCTACTACTTGGTAATGTCAAGTACTAATTTATAATTAGTAGTAGATCTGGCATAATCTTCATAATACCTGGAAATACTATCCATAAAATAATAAGGAGCCATAGGAAAATGAGAATCCCAAAACATATAGGAATCATCCCTGACGGCAACCGCCGTTGGGCAAGAGAACACGGATTAGCAAAGGAGGATGGATACGGTCACGGAATATCGCCAGGTATGGAACTTTATCATATTTGCCGCAATCTGGGCGTCCAGGAACTTACTTTTTATGGTTTTACGGCGGACAATGCCAAACGTCCCGCCAGCCAGCGCCTTTCCTTTTCCAGAGCCTGTGTCAAAGCTGTGGAGACACTCTCGGGTGAAGATGCAAGACTTCTGGTTCTTGGCAACACAAATTCATCTGTATTTCCTCCAGAACTTCTCCCCTACACAGTCAGACGTACATTTGGCAATGGAGGAATAAAAATTAATTTTCTTGTAAATTATAGTTTTGAATGGGATTTAAATGTTCGTCAGGGTACTTTGGGACCTTTTATGAACTCTGCTGATGTGTCCCGCATAGATCTGATTATACGCTGGGGCGGAAGACGAAGACTATCTGGCTTTCTGCCTGTTCAGTCTGTATACGCCGATATGTATGTGATAGATGATTATTGGCCGGATTTCACTCCCACCCATGTGGAATCTGCCCTTGCATGGTATTCCGGCCAGGATATTACCTTAGGAGGATAGCCATTCCTTGCACTTCAAATTCAGACAAATTTTCTTGTAAAGGTATGTATTCCGTTTGGGGTAATATCCTTGATAAATCATTCCGCAGGTTTCATATATTTTGTCCAGTTTCCCGATTGTGATTTGATGAATTTTAAGAGAAATTTTTCTGTCATAAGTATCTTTATTTTGATTTTCCGAAACAGTAATTTACGAATAGTTCACCCCAAAATCAGAATGATACTGCATAATACGCAGAAGAATAGAGGTATTTAAAATCCGCATTCAGAACGATACAATCGGATTGAGGTGAATGATTATGCCGGAAGATATTTTGTCAGCACTTGGCGTATCCTTCGATTTCATATTTGATCCGGCTGATTTTGGTTTCGACACGCGCTATGGCTCATGAGCTGATGAACACAAATACAGGGCTTAATTTCCAGTATCACATCCGCCTGCTTTGCCACCTCGCCAGAGTGTGTCACAACTACCACACACTTCCCGAACATATGGGCGCTTTCTTTCAAAATCGCCGTGATCTCCTCGGCGGTGTCGGCATCCAGGTTCCCGGTTGGCTCGTCCGCCAGAATGACCGGGGCATCGGAGGCCAGTGCCCGCGCAATCGCCACCCGCTGCTGCTGTCCGCCGGACAGTTTCAGCACGTTC
>CAJUPP010000063.1 GCA_910588325.1 uncultured Hungatella sp. | reverse complement strand
AACCCTTGATTTTACTGGTCTTTTCCGCCAAGCGTTTTCATTGTCGGGAACAGCAAAACATCCCGTATAGCCGGCGAATTGGTTAAAAGCATTACCAACCTGTCAATCCCATATCCAATCCCTCCTGTTGGCGGCATACCGATCTCCAGGGCGTTCATAAAGTCCTCATCCGTAGTATTGGCTTCCTCGTCTCCTGCCGCCAGCGCCTCCTCCTGGGCCTTAAATCTCTCTCTCTGGTCAATAGGATCATTCAATTCCGAATACGCATTACACATCTCCCGCCCATAGATAAACAGCTCAAAACGCTCCACATACTCCGGCTTATCCGGTTTCCTCTTTGTCAGCGGAGATACCTCTACCGGATGATCCATAATAAAGGTAGGCTGAATCAAATGTTCCTCCACAAACTCCTCAAAGAACAGATTAATAATATCCCCACGGACATACCTGTCTTCATAATGGATTTCCTTTTCATCTGCCAGCTTCTTCGCCTCTTCTGTGGTCTTTATCTCATCAAAATCGATCCCCGTATATTTTTTGATGGCATTTATCATAGTCAGCCGCTCAAACGGTTTTCCCAGGTCGATTTCCACCTCCGCATAGGGAATCTGTGTAGTGCCGCAGACCTCCATGGCCACATGACGGAACATGTTCTCAGTCAAATCCATCATACCATAATAATCCGTATAAGCCTGATACAGTTCCATCAAAGTAAATTCCGGATTATGCCTGGTATCCAATCCTTCGTTTCTGAATACCCGGCCAATCTCGTATACCTTTTCCATCCCGCCTACGATCAGTCTCTTCAAATACAATTCTAGAGAAATACGCAGCTTCACATTCTCGTCCAAAGCATTATAATGTGTCTCAAAAGGTCTGGCTGCTGCACCGCCAGCGTTACTTACCAGCATAGGGGTCTCCACCTCTAAAAAGCCCTGGTCGTCCAGATACCTGCGGATACAGCTGATAATCCTGGAACGCATCACAAACGTCTTCCTTACATCCTCATTCATGATCAGATCCGTATAGCGCTGGCGATAACGCATATCCGTGTTTGTCAGACCATGGTACTTTTCAGGAAGAACCTGAAGACTTTTAGACAGCAAGGTTATTGAAGAAGCGTGAATGGAAATCTCGCCGGTTTTGGTTTTAAACACCGTACCGGTCAGACCAACGATATCACCGATATCCATCTTCTTAAAATCCTTATAAGATTCCTCACCTACACTGTCACGTGCCACATATGACTGAATATTCCCTTTTAAATCCTGGACATTGCAGAAGGATGCCTTCCCCATAACCCTTTTGGACATCATACGTCCTGCGACGGATACTTCCTTTCCCTCCCACTGGTCATACTGCTCTTTTACATCAGCACTGTGAACTGTCACATCAAATTTCGTAATTTTAAAAGGATCCTTTCCTGCTGCCTGCAACTCTGCCAATTTGTCACGGCGGACCTTTAACAGCTGGTTTAATTCCTCCTGAGTCTGCACATGATTTTCCGGATGCATCTGATTCTGACTCTGCTCTGCCACGACCTTTTCTCCTTTTCTGCTTCTTAATCTTTATCCCTTATGATACTCTCTGAATCTCCAAAACCTTATATTGAATAACTCCCACCTGAGTCTCCACATCCACAATATCGCCCACTTTTCTGCCAAGCAGAGCCTGACCTACAGGGGATTCATTGGAAATCTTGTTCTGAAGGCTGTTGGCTTCTGTAGAACCTACAATCCTGAATTCCATCTCCTCGTCTTCGTCGATTTCGAACACTTTTACCTTACAGCCTACGTTGATTTTTTCCAAATCAATTTCATCCTCAACAACAACCTCTGCATTCTTAAGCAGCTTCTCCAGCTCTTCGATACGCAACTCAATGTCTCTCTGCTCATCTTTAGCTGCATCATACTCCGCATTCTCAGACAAATCGCCCTGCTCTCTGGCCTCCTTGATCTTCTGAGCCACTTCTTTTCTGCGGAATACCTTCAGATTCTGAAGCTCATCCTCATACTGTTTCAATCCTGCATACGTTAAAATGTTCTTCTTCTCTGCCATAATACTTGTTACCTTCCTTTTACTTTCCTATATAATTCTATATAACCCTGGTTTTAAAGTTTTTCTTAACTCCCCCCCGAGACTTTTGTTCAAGACATTATATCCCAAACACCCGCCCTTGTCAAGAACAAGGAAAACGATGAAGTAAATTAACAAACAGCATGTTTTCAAGGTAAATAAATTACAGAAAATATTGTTTTTTCATACATTTTCACAACAGGAGGCGTTTTAACGGAAATCGGATTTTGGCCTGTTTGCGCTTTCATTATTGCCCAGGCACAGGTCTGCCCATGCCGCAATATGCACGTTGAGCTCATCCAGATAGTTCAATAAAATTCGCATCATCTTTCGCTGGAGGTCTGACATAACTCCGTTAAGGTCATCAAGGATCTGTTCCTTCGTGGCTTTCAGATTGTGTGCGATGATTTTCTTCTCATAAAGAATATCATATTCGGCGGAACCGATCAACCGGCCTGTCAGGATGTACTCCAGAATATTCCTGGCACTTTTTCCGTTGATATCCGTAATGGTTCCTGATATCTTGATATTCGCTCCTTCCAGCATCTTTTGAAGACGGTTGAGTTCCCGATTGCTCTCCCTTACCAGGCTTTTTCGGTAGCGAACCAGTACCCTTAATTCTCTATGATCCCTGTCTGGAATATAACTGGCCTGTAAAAGGCCATGCTGAAGAAGATCTCAATCCATTCCGCATCCTTAACGTCTGTTTTCCGACCCGGAACAGCTTTCATATGACGGGCATTTACCACGATTACGTCCAGGTCACAGGACTCAAGGATGTTGTAGAGAGGCTTCCAATAAGAGGCTGTACTCTCCATAGCAGCCATCATACAGCCGCCCTCTTTGAGCCAGTCAGCCATTTCCAAAAGCTCCCTGGTTGTCGCACCAAACTCACGGATTTCCTGTTTGACGCCGCATTTGAAACAGGCAACAATGAGTTTTTTATGGACATCAATACCACAACATTTGTCGTAAACTTTTTCCATTCCTGACACCTCCATGGATGAAATTTACGGCACGGCTTCCTGTCTATAATTATTTTACTGTACGTCCTTTTGCCGTATACGGCTGGACATGTGGTACATAAAATCAGGTCACTGTGCGGGCTACAGGCCCAAATACGAACCGATTTTTGCCGTTACATTCAGTATACATCAAAATGTACAAATTGTAACTATTAACAGCAGCCGCTCCGTGTTTCATTCATGGTGACGCCAGGAAGCGCAAGGCATGGGGGTTACTGTGAAAGTATCGAATCCTTACGGTAGGTCTGCGCACCTGCTGCGCTGACCGTACGACGCGCCAAAATACCCGTTTTGGGCATTTTGTGTGCATCCACCGGAGGGTCCACAGGAACCCCCTCATTCATGGTGGCGCCAGGAAGCGCAAGACATGAATGAGGGGGTTCCTGTGAAAGTATCGAATCCTTACGGTAGGTCTGCGCACTTGCTGCGCTGACCGTACGACGCGCCAAAATGACCGTTTTGGGCATTTTGTGTGCATCCACCGGATTTTCCTGTGTGGTGGTGTGTCCGCTGCCGGACGCATGCGGTTTTACTTTGCTACAACATCCATTCTGTTCCCGTATCCAGAACTATTTTTTACTACAGATATCCACACTTCATATTGTGCATTCTGCGGGTCCGGATTTAAGTAAACCTCCACATCAGGAGCATTGCCGTACTCGTATCCTGAAGTCGGAAGCCATTCGGTTACGATGCGACGCTCCAATTCCTGGATCGACTGATTGGTACCCTCCCCGGAAAATATTGCCCAGGTAGCCGCCGGAACAATATATTCCTCAAAATCATTCTGTTCCTGCGAAGTAGATACGGCAATATAGTATTTCCATGATTTCGTATCATTACAGGTGCTGACGCCAAGCACTCCCATAGGCGGCGTATCCATCATACCGATTAGTCTCTTCAATGTTCCGTTCATAGAAATTTCCTGCCACTTTGGAGGTATCACTGCAAAATTCTCTTCAATATTCTTATGCAGCGGTACCGATACTCCCACAATACGGAAAGCATCTTTTGTTTCGATTCGATAATTCATCTCTTCCACTCCTTTGACTGTGATTTTAAATAAAATAGGCGGGAAGGATTTTATGGACACACCTTCATTTTTTACAGCAGACGGTGCAATTCCATGGACAGACTGGAACGCTCTGTTAAATGCAGTGGGGGAATGATATCCGTATTTTCCGGCCACATCAATAATTTTCATATGTTTACCCTGTAAATCTACGGCGGCAAGCGACATTTTTCTCCTGCGGATATACTCCGACAAAGGAATTCCAGCCATATAAGTGAACATTCTCTGAAAATGGTAGGAAGAACAGCAGGCAATCCGTCCAAGCTGTTCATAATCGATTTCCTCTGTTAAATGCCCCTCAATATAGCTCATTGCATCATTTAATCTCTCAATCCACTCCATAACCAAAATCCTCCTGACGGCTGCAGCTGTTCAGATCCCCCTTTAACTATTACTAACCGTTTCCAGTATATATTATGATTCCATTCTTTTCCTCTCAATTTCTGCACAAAAAAGAGAGGGTTTCCTAAAATGCTGAAAAACTAAAACGAAACTATCAGCTGCATTTTAAATTTCTCTTCACCGTATACGGCATGGGGAATATCTTTCAGTGTGTGTTTCAATGTTTTTGTACATGGTGTTTTCCCCTTCCTAATTATCAATAATCTTTCCATCAATGGATACGGTTACGGTCTGCCAGGGAATAAATTTCCCGCTCTCCTGCAAGGCTTTTTTAGCAGCTATCTCAAGCCCGCAGCAGCAGGGAACCTCCATCCGCAGGATAGTAACGCTTTTGATATCGTTGCTGCGTATTATATCCGCCAGCTTTTCTCTGTAATCAATGGAATCCAGCTTTGGACATCCAATCAGTGTAATTTTGCCCTTCATAAAATCTTCATGAATATTTGCGTAAGCATATGCGGTACAGTCAGCCGCAATCAGCAGTTTGGAGCCGTTCAAATAAGGGGCATTCACAGGAGCCAATTGTATCTGGCAAGGCCACTGGCCCAGCTGTGAAACGCTTGCCAACCTATGGGAGGGAACTGGTTCCGTCTTCGGATGCGCCATTTGGCGTACCTGCATCCCCGGACATCCTGCATGGGGAATTTTAACGCCCTGCTCCCCCATCTTCTTTTGTCTGGCGGAAAGAACAGCGGCCTCGTCATAGGCAGGAGCTTCCCGTTCCTCAAAACTGATAGCGCTGACAGGGCATTCAGGCAGACAGTCTCCCAGACCGTCACAGTAATCCTCGCGGGTAAGCACCGCTTTGCCGCCAATCATTTCAATGGCGCCTTCGTGGCAGGCCGCAGCACATGCGCCACAGCCGTTGCATTTGTTTTTATCTATTTTTATAATCTTTCTGACCATTCAACATCCTCCTTGACTTTATGTTTCTTATTATACTATAATTTTTTTCAGAAGTATGTGGTTATAACCACGGAAATGAGGGTTTTATTTTGAATTTTGTTTCCAAAACAGCACTCTTTCGTGAATGCTCAGAGGAAGATATCAGGAATATGGCCAGACATCTTGATTTTCGGACAGATAAATATAGAAAAGGGAATGTGATTTTCAGCGCAGGAAATATAGTGACAGATATCGGCCTTGTCCTTTCCGGAAGCCTCCGGATTGAGCATACGGATCTCTGGGGGAATAAAAGCATCCTGGGCATCACCCCCGCCGGAGATGTGTTTGGCGAATCCTATGCCTGTGTACCAGGTGAACCGATGATGGTAGACGCGGTGGCCAATGAAGACTGTGATATCTTATTCATAAGCGTTCCCAAGCTTTTTATGCCCTGTTCGGTCTGTCACAGCCAAAACAAGTTGATTCAAAATCTTGTGATAATTACTGCCCAAAAAAATCTGCAGCTTTCCAGGCGCAGCCTGCACACATCCCCCAAAACCATACGGGGTAGGCTGCTTTCCTACTTCTCGCAACAGCTTTCCGCACAGGGCAGTAATCGGATCATCATTCCCTTTAACCGCCAGCAGCTGGCTGACTATCTGAATCTGGACCGCAGCGCGTTGTCAAAGGAGCTGGGGAGAATGAAACATGACGGCCTGATTGAGTATAACAAGAATGTTTTTGAAATAAAAACGTAAAAACCGTCAAAACCTGCCAAATATAATGTTTGTCCAGATTCCGACGGTTTTCATCCTTTTTATTGTTTGTCCAGCTTATCCAGCATATCCCAGATGCCCCACATATACATGATTCCCAATGCCCTGTCATACAGACCGTATCCGGGACGTACATTGCCCGGTCCTTCATTCCACAGATGACGCCCGTGGTCTGGTCTGATGTAGCCTGTGAATCCGCAGTCATGGTATGCCTTAATAATATCCAGAATTCCCGTCTCTCCGTCGCAGTCGCGGTGGCTTGCCTCGGAGAAATCACCATTGGGGAAGTGCTTGATATTGCGGATATGTGCGAATGCGATACGATCGCAATGCTTCCGTACAATCTCCGCCACGTTGTTCTTCGGATTTGCATTCAGACTTCCTGAACACAAAGTCAGACAGTTATAAGGACTGTCTACCATAGCAAGGAACTTGTCCACTGCTTCCGCATCTACCATAAGACGGGGCAGTCCGAAAATATCCCATGGCGGATCATCCATATGGATAGCCATCTTGATATCGCATTCCTTGCAGACCGGCATCAGAGCCTCCAGAAAATACTTCAGGTTCTCCCACAGTTTGTCCTTAGTTACCGGCTTATATGCCTCAAAGAGCTCATCCAGCTTTGCCATACGCTCCGGCTCCCAGCCAGGGAAGGTCAGACCATGGAGATTGTTCAGAATATAATCTGCCATCTCCTTTGGGTCATCATGAATCTTGCTGGCCTCATAATACAGTGCCGTGGAACCGTCTCCTACCGGATGGAACAAATCGGTTCTGGTCCAGTCAAATACCGGCATAAAGTTGTAACAGATTACTTTCACACCAAACTGAGACAGATTCCGTATGGTCTGGATATAATTCTTAATATACCCGTCGCGGCTTGGCAGACCGATCTTGATGTCGTCATGTACATTGACCGATTCTACCACATCCATATTGAAGCCATAAGGCTCCAACTGCTTTTGTACCTTGGCTATCTCTTCCACTTCCCAGACTTCACCGGGCATCTTGTCGTGGAGTGCCCATACAATACTGGTCACACCCGGGATCTGTTTGATATCTGACAATTTAATGTCATCATTGCCTTCGCCATACCAGCGAAATCCCATTTGCATCTGCATATACCTCCTCTTTTTTATAATATACTCTCGGAGTCTATTATATCAAATTATAACAATTTTTCAAACTTTTCCAAGAACAATTTTTGTTGATATCCGTACTATTTTGTGCTACGATATTTCGTACAGTAAAATTATACTTTTTTTAAGGAAAATTATGCGAGGTACTGCTGATGAATCCGGAACCGTTAGAAACTTTAACCGACCTGATGTGCCATCTTGGCATACAGGTTCTTCTTTTCGACGAAACATACGAACAGATTGAACAAATCGATTATGGTTTCCGCAAAAAAATGCTGAAAGATTTTGACTATCAAATGATAGCAGACTCTATGAGACAACATCTGCAAGCAGGTGTCTATTATTCTTTTCAGGATGACTTAACGCTTCAGTACTTCTTCTTCCGTTTTCCGAAAGAGGCAGAATCTGTTGCCGGAGGTCAGGTCTTATGCCTTGGACCTGTTTTTTTCCATCCTATGAGCCAGGGGAATGCTTTTGTGATTTTTGAAAAGTATGACATTCCTTCCCGCTACCATCAGGACTTTCTGGAATTTTTTAACCGCATCCCTTTGTTTCATCCCTATGAATACTGGAACCAGATCATTGTCTTTTTTCTCAGCCGATGTGGTTTTTCCCTGAAATTCAGTCAGATCGACATCCGGACCGTAAAACAGTTTCCTTCTATGGATTATCATTTTTTTAATCCGGAAACATCCGATGTGGCTTTCCACTCCATCGCAGAACGCTATACATGGGAAAATAAAATGATAAACGCCGTTTCCACCGGCAACACCCAGGAAGCCTTAGACGCCCACTATCATTTCCGGCAGTTCCGGCTCATTCCCCGTGTCCCTGACCCTGTCCGAAACCAGAAAAATCTTATGTTTACCTTAAATACACTGCTGCGGAAAGCTGTTGAAAAGGCTCACATCCATCCTTTTCATATTGACAATTTATCCAGACAATTTGCCATTGAGATTGAATCATCCTGCACCATGGAGTTCTTGGATTCTCTTCCCAGTACCATGATCCGCAAATATTGTATGTTGGTAAATAATTACTCAAGGCTTTCCAACTCTGCTCTGATACGGACCTGCCTAGATTATATTGACTTTCATTATAACAGCGAACTGTCCTTAGCCAGCCTAGCTGCCATGAATTATGTCTCTCCTCCCTACCTTTCTACCCAGTTTAAGAAGGAGACCGGCATCACCGTCACAGATTACATCAATCAGACCCGCATCCGGCAGTCTCTCCTGCTGTTAAATGCTTCCCATTACTCCATAGGAGAGATTGCGGCCCAATGTGGTTTTTCTGACGCCAACTATTTTACCCGAATATTTAAGAAATTGCTGGGGAAGACGCCTACGGCTTATCGGAATGAGATTCAAGCGTGATCCGTCTGTGCATTCTGCCTATTTTTGTATTGATTTGGAGCATTTTTCCAGCGGATTGAAGTTCCATAGCAGTACTTGCAATACTGGAAATGTAAAAGAAAAGGAGAAGGCAAAATGGATGAAGTGGATTTTTATCTATATTATCCAATCCAGTTAATTTTCATTGGAGCGCTTCGCATCTGTATAAAACAAGGGTGACATCTACCGTAATGTCAAACGAGTCAGAATCCGGGAGGTCGAAATTCCCGACAAGCCCTTTGGAATGGATGTCCTTTGTACGGAAGAGGAAGTATTGTCCCTTCTTCACCACATGGGCCATGTTATTATAGGAGCAGTACCCGCGGTCGCCGATGAAGACATCCCCGGTACCAGGCGGCGTGTCAAGCCGGTCGGCCATATCGCAGAAGGCCCGGAATTCATCCTTGTGGCGGATGGGGAGTCTGCCTGCAGGCCAAAGAAACCAAGCAATTCTATCCTGGTGCTGGAAGAGCCGCAGGAAACCAGGAAGGAGATGAGCCTGTCGGCCCCCTTTTTTCCGGAACGGGTGAAGTCCCTGCCGGGACCGGCTGCATACTGTGAGATGTTGGATACGATATGGCTGACGGCGTCAGCAAAGGCAGCTTTCATGTCTTCATGTAACATAATCATGTACCTCCTTGGAATTGGATTGATGTTTCTGTCTCCAATTTCAAGGGCCGCGCTTACTACCTCTAAAATTCATCATTTCACCCCCATAGCCCGTAAAATATCCTGAACTTTTTTCACTTCAATCTGATCCGGCGTTTTCTTCTGTCGAATGGCCTCTACTGCCGCAACCCCTGCAGCCTGTCCCATTCCCATATTTTCTCCCATTCCCCGTCCGGATGCAAAACCCAAATGAGTTGCCCCTGCGCATCTTCCTGCCACCAGCAGATTCTTTACTCCCTTTGGCACAAGACAGCGATAGGGGTAGGCATGCCCGGATTTCATCTCTGCCCCATAGTACCCCACCGCATCAATAAATCCATATCGTCTGGAAACCATATCCGGAAATTCCGGTGCTGACACTGCATCCTCATGGGTGATATTGTAGAGGGCGTCTATTCGTCTGGTATCCCGCACTGCCACCCGATATCCGGCCCGAAGCAGACAACAGTCTTCCATTCCCGGGACTCTCTTTTTCTTCACAAACGTACAGAAATCCAGTGCCGCCTGAATTCCCAGACGTTCTGCCACGGTCATATCTCCTTCATCGGTCATATCAATGTTTCCCCAGTCATTTACACCCCCGTTATTGACGTTTACCGCATCTGCTATGGATGTCTCATCAAAGTCGTACCATTTACAGGTAATGTATCCTTCTTTTCCTGCCTCCTTTATAATCTCTTCAAACCTTTCCCTTTCTCCGGTAAAAAAGCGGAAAAATCGCTTTAAATCCACGTTTCCCACAGTCCACAAAAGAGCCGGCGGAAGCATTCTGCCATCCTCTTCTCTTCCTTTTTTCATGTTTACCCCTGCCCGGTATGCCACGTCCCCATCTCCCGTGCAGTCAATCACTATCTTCCCTCTGAAAATATCCTCTCCGCTCTTTGTACGGACGCTTACTCCCTTGATACAATGATTCTCCATAATTACATCCGTAACCGGGCTGTAAAGGCGGTACCGGCATCCATTACGCTCCAAAAGCTGAAACATTGCCATTTTCAGATAATCCGGATGGATGCTTAAGCCCCCTCTCATATCCGTAGCCGGATGCCTCCGCTCCGTATATGCCTGTGCCCCATAACTTCTCACAGCATCCACAAACAGATCGTGAACTCCGCCGCGCTTCCCTCCTTCCGGCGTCACTCCCCAGAGAGTGATGCGGTTTACCGGCATCCACATCGCCGCGGCGGCTACACCGCCCAGAGTACTTGACGCCTCCAAAAGCAGTGTTTCTGCTCCCTGCATCCGTGCCGCTACAGCTGCTCCGATGCCCGCAGGCCCACCTCCTGCAACAATCACATCATATTCTTTTTTCTCTGGTAAATATTCTCTGACCTTATCCAGGATCACCTCCGAAGCCTTCCCCAGCCCCGCACTGGAAATCACATCATACTGTTCTGACATTTCCCTGCTCTCCTCTCCTTATCCTTTTACTGCTCCGCCGGTCATTCCTCCTACAAAATATTTCTGGAAGACAAAAAACAGCGCTACAATCGGTATGGTAGTCACGGAACAGGCTGCCATGAGAAGTCCGTATTCGGTTGACGATTCCGAAGCAAACTCCTGCAGCCCTGTTGCAAAGGTTCTTGTAGCCTGGTCTGTCAGCACTCCTGCAAACAAAATATTATTCCATGCCAGCAAAAACACATAAAGTCCTGTTGCAACCATCCCCGGAACCACCAGAGGCAGAACAACCCGCACCATGGCTTTGGTCCGGGAGCAGCCATCGATCATGGCCGCCTGCTCCAATTCATCCGGAATGCTGTCAAAGTAACTTTTCAGCATCCATATAGAATAAGGAATTCCAAATGTAGCAAAAGCCACTACCAATCCATGAAGTGTTTTCGTCATCGGTATCCCTGTCAGTTTCGTAAAGTTTACATACATAAGGTAAATAGGCAGCAGCATGGTAATACCCGGAAACAGCTGCGTCGCCAGAATCGAGATGGAAAACGCCTTTTTTCCCCGAAACCGGAACCGGCTCAGAGCATAGGAAGCTGGTACTGACATGAGCAGAGAGACCATAACCGTGGAGGAGCAGACGATGAGACTGTTTTTAATATACTTAAGCAGCGGAACCACCTGCCACATTCTTTCGTAATTTTTCAAAATCGGCTTTTTGGGCCATATGGGAGTATCCACCCCCATAATTGCAAATTTACTGGAGAAAGACATTGCAATCATTACAAAAAAAGGAAAAAGTGCAAACAGCAGGTATGCTCCTATGGCCAATGCAAAAAATATCCGTTTTAAAAGCTTCTTCGCCTTCGTCTTTGTCATATACACCCTTCCTTTCAGTCTGCTTTTTCCTGCATTGCAAGACGCATATAAAAGATTGCGATTATGAGCATAATCACCAATATCACGGTAGACATAGCCGCCCCTTTTCCAAATTCCCAGGTTTGAAACGACGTCTGATAAATTAAAATCGATATCAGATTGGCCTTTCCAGGAGGCGCTGATCTCCCATACATCACGTAAGGAAGGGTAAATTCTCCCGCGCCCTTAATAAAGGACAGAAGCACAATCATGGTTGAAACATTTTTAATGCCTGGAAGCGAAATATATACAAACCTCTGAAACACATTTCCGCCGTCGATCTTGCAGGCTTCATATAACTCTTCCGGTATGGTCTGCAAAGCAGCCAGAATCGATATCATGACAAACGGCAGGTTTGACCATAGATGGGCGATCATCAGACTGAACAACGCTTTGTCTTCCAATAGCCAGAAAATGTTGTCCTTAATAATCCCTCCGTGCCTTAAAAGTTTATTGATTATGCCGTAATCACTTAAGAACATTAATCTCCAGATAAATGCAGCCACTACTCCCGGTACAATCCATGGAACGATCAAAGCCGCTCTTATAAATGCTCTTCCCGGAAATTCCTGGTTTAAAAGAAGCGCCAGCCCCAATCCAAAAAGAAATGTAATCAGCGTCGCAAAAAATGTATATTCCAATGTTCCCAACAGGGAAATGGTAAATTGATTCCCTACTACCGTCCCCTTTTTAAAAATCTCCATAAAATTGTTCAGACCGGTAATCTTTGTGCTGGGAATGTTCGTAATATTTTGAACTCCCAGATTCGTAAACCCCATTAATATAGAAATGGCTCCCGGCAAAAACTGGATAATTGACATACTTATAAATGCCGGCAGGATCCATGGCGCAATTTTCTGTTTTTTCTTTTTCATATATGATCACCGCCTTTGTCGGAAAAGGCTGGGAAAACAAACGTATCCCCAGCCTGCAGGTCGCCTGTTCTTATTTAATTTTGTGACAGCACATGGTCTACTTCCTGTGCCAAAGCATCCAGTTGTTCTTTAATATAGGCCTCATCCACATTCCCACCGGTTACTGCCTGAGAGAAAATAGAATTCAGGTATTTGGTTGATGTGGACAGTACGGTTGATATGGCCTGATACTGAGGAATAAACGCTTTGCTTTGTTTTGCTACATAAAAGAAGGTTTCTTTTGCCGGATTATCCTCATATGCTGGGTCGTTCTCAATATCCTCGCGGAATGGAATCCATCCCAGAATGGAGGTTGACCTTACAATCTCTTCAGGACTTGCCAGAATCTTAAGCACTTCGGCAGCCGCATCCGGATTTTTGGTATAACTCATGATACCGAAGGCGCTCATGGTTACGGTGCCGTTAGCCAGTCCTGCCTTTCCAACCGGCATGGCTACTGTGCCCCAGTTTCCATCCATATTCGCCACTACATCCTGCCACCAGCTTGCGTTTCCATAGGACAGGGCAACCTCGCCGTTGATAAATGCCGGAAGGATATCGTCTACGGTACTCTCTGCAAAAGAGGAAGGAATGTATCCATTATTATACATATCCACAATACGTTTTACCGCGTCAACGCCTTCCTGTCCGTTAAATTCTGACTTTGTCATATCGTCGTTTAAGACGTTTCCTCCGTCTGTAATCAGCTGTGACCAAAAATAATAGGTAGTATCATTGGCGCTTCCCATAATCGCAAAGGCCGGTTTTCCCATATATTCGGTCAATGCCTTCGCATCCTCTGTAAACTCTTCAAAAGTCCAGTCATTTGATGGATATTCCAGTCCGGCCGCATCATAGATGTCTTTGTTGTAATAAATTTCCCGGCCGCCTCCGCCCCATGGAATGGCCATCATCTTTCCGTCCCATGTACAATAGTATTTTCCAACGTCATAATAAACGTCCATTCCGCCCAGTTCATCCATATATGGCGTCAGATCCAACAGTCCCCCTGCCGCTGCGATAACCGGCGGCACGCTGGAACCCATCTGAATGATATCCGGTCCTTCCTGGCTGGCTATGGAAGTCAGGTGTTTATTCAGATAATCTCCCCAGGAAACCATCTCTACCTGAAGTTCGATACCGGTTTGATCCATAACTTTCTTTTTCAAATCCTCCAGCCATGCATCATATTGTTCCCGAATCGCCTCGGAAGGCGTATTTAAATTCATAACAATTGTTGTACCTGCATAAGGTTTATCCTCTGCAGCCTGGGTTGATTGGTCTGCGCCGCCAGACGCCTGTGTCTGTGCCTGTGTAACATCTGCCGCTTTTGTTCCCTCTGTTTCATTCTGTGATGCGGATCCTTTGCATCCTGCCAGCAGTCCTGCTGTTAATGACAGTGCAAGAACCATTCCCAATACTCTTTTTTTCATATACTTTCTCCTTTCTGTTGTTTAGATACCTCTTTATTCACAGTACCCCTTTTCTGGCACTTTACCAGCCCTCTCCAAGATATCGTAAGTCTTTTTCAGGTATTCCTCCGGTATCCTCATGCCGCAATGGCGCATAGGACCTTTGTATGTCTCCCAATGTTTCCCATAAGCTAAAATATGGTCGATGCATTTGTTGGCGTTTGCAAAAACATTACCGCCCTCCAGACTTTGCAAGGTTTCAAACACATCCCCGATGATGCCGGAAACCATAGAGGAAACCGCCTCTGCTTCCTCTGTTCTCCCTTCCTGCAATGCATGCAGAACAGTCAGAAGTTCATCACCAAAGGTATTGGCGCTGCTTAGAAGAAATCCGTCATAGCACCCTCCGCTAAAACGGGACCATCTTTTGTAATCTCCCTCTGCTCCTCTTACAAAAAACACATTTCCGTAGGACTTTTCTGAACGCTTTACCTGATCTGTCCCGCTGGTGTCTTTAAACATATAAAAATTAGGATAGTTTTCGGCAAGAAAAGCCGTTGTCTCAGGACTGATTTCATTTTCCGTAATCTGAGGGAGCTGATAGATAACCGTCGGATAATCCAGCATTAAAATCTTTTCCAGCTCATCCCTGATCTCCCTTTGGGTTCGTTCTGCTCCCCTGGGCGCACATACGGTAAATCCGCATACATGGCATTTGCGCATTGCATCAACCGGCGCGTTTGTCCCTGCTCTCCTTTTTAAATATTCTGCCCATTCCTTTATCTTTACAGCCGCCGCTCCCTTTTCAGGCTCCAGCACACCTATGAGCATCTGAAACGGAAGCTCTTTTGCCTGGTCCATATAAAAGTCAAACAATTCTTTTTTCTCTTCCCCGCTTAACTCCCATCCATCTCCGGTAGAGCCTGACAGCAAAAATGTATGAACCGATGGGACAAGGCGATTTAAATGTTTCCGGCTTCTTTCCTGGTCCGGTTTTCCGTTCTCGTCATAATGTACAATGGGAGGGCACCACAGTCCCGGAATCCCTTTTGGAAACAGACAGGAAACCATCTGGCTTCTCTTATTTTGCGTATCGTTCATAAATCCTCCTTAGCGGTCCACACGATAGAGACGGATATAATCTTCGTCTATCTCGTTCCCCATTCCCGGAACATCCGGAATCAGAATGCATCCGTCCTTCATTTTCATAGGAACCTTATACATATCATTGGCCTTTTTTAAACTGTCGCTTTCCATGTAAATCGCATTCTCTATGGCGCACAGCACATTCACATTTCCCGGTCCGCCTCCATGGCTTGCCAGCTTACAGCCTGCCGCTTCTGAAATTGCGGCAATATCCATCCACTCCGTAACACCGCCTGCCCGGCGGTTATCCGGCTGTACAATCCTGACGCCGCCTGCCTTGATAACATCATAAAACTGATGCCTTGTATAATAATTCTCACCTACTGCAACCGGCATCCTCAGTTTATCCTGCAGACGGACATGGGAATCTCTCATATACGGCTGAAGAGGCTCTTCAAACCAATATACCCCCAGTTCCTCATATGCATATCCTCTCCGCAGAGCCTCTGTCTCATCAAATGCACAGCTGGCGTCTACCATTACTCTGAACTCTTCTCCCAATGTCCTATGAATCGCTTTGATCCGTTCAACATCCTCAGACAGGCTTCCTTTGCCTACCTTTAATTTTACTGCCTGAAACCCTTCCTCGGCGGCTGCCTCACACTGGCTGACAAACTCCCCCATATCTTCGCCGTAATACCAGCCTACCATGGCATAAACCGGAATCGCTGTCCGTCTGGCTCCCAGCACCATGGCTGTGGGAATCCCTGCCGCCTTCCCTATAATATCCCACAGGGCATTATCCACGGCTGCTATTGCAAAATTTGCCACTCCTACCGTACCATAGTATTCCGTAGCCACAAACATATCATTGCGAATCTTTCGCACCATATGAGGATCCTGCCCCCGGATCACCTCTGCCAGTTCTCTGTCAATAATGATTTTTACGGTTTCCATCCCGGATCGTATTCTTCCGAAATACGTAAGAGCCGTGCCGGTAATCCCCTCATCTGTATAAATCCTGGTTAATAAATGTCCGCCCACATCATACGTATGAAGAGAATCGGAAACCGGATGATCCACCGGTTTCTGTAAAATTATTGTTTCCACCCCTGTTATCTTCATTTTCGTTTCCCCTCTAAAGAACTTTATTGATTTGATTTCCTTTCATCCACTCCCACAGATTACGGAAAACGATTTCAGCACGCAGAATCATGGATTCTTTTGAAGCAAATGCAATATGAGGCGTTACCAAACAGTTTTTCGCATGCAGAAGAGGGTGATCCTCCGGAAGGGGAGGTTCCATCTCAAATACGTCGATGCCTGCGCCTGCTAATCTTCCTTCGTTCAATGCCTGCGCCAATGCCTGAGAATCCACCACAGGGCCTCTGGCCGCATTGATAAAGTATGCCCCCTGCTTTAACATGGCAATCCTCTCTGCATGAAACATTCCCTTGGTCTCCTCTGTTAAAGGACAGTGCAGCGTCACGATATCCGCCTGCCTCAGCACTTCCTCCAGGCCCATATAGGTTATGTATGGAACCGGCTTTTCACAGACGTCGTAGGCAATCACAGAACATCCCATGCCATGAAACAGTTCCGCTACGCAAAAACCAATTGCACCAGTACCTATGATGCCCACAGTTTTTCCTTTTAATTCCATCCCAACAAGGCCATCTTTGGTTTTTCCGGTTCTGCACCGCTCCTCAACCTGCCTGACATTGCGCAATAAAGAAAGCGTCATCCCAAGAACCAGTTCTGCAACGGAGTTATTGGAATAGCCGGAAGCGTTGCTGACTGCTACGCCCTTTTCTTTTGCATGATCCAGGGCGATATGATCTACACCGGTAAATGCAACATCAATAAATTTCAGCTTTTCACAGGAATCGATCACTTCCCCGCTCAAAGGCATATTCGCCAGTATAATCACATCCGCATCTCTCGTTCGTTCTTTCAGTATTCGGGATTCCATAGTTCTCTCATAGGTTTCTACCCTGTGCCCTGCATCACGCAGCGGCTGCAGGTATTGCTCCATGACAGAATCACTCACCGCCAGCGACTCCAGCAATACTATCTTCATATATCCCCTTTCTCGATTTCATTATTTGAAATCATATTTTAATTTTTAAAACTAATTATAAATTACCATACTTTTCAACAAAAATCAACAAATTTTTACAAAAAAACTAGATATTTTATTTCATTTGTAGTAATATAATTTTAAATTTTAAAATTAAGGGGAAAATCATGGAACATAGCACGGAATTAAAAACCGCCGGAAACCAGTCTGCTGAAAAGGCGCTGCGCATTCTGGAATATCTGGCCGATCAAAATGAACCTATGAGACTGATGGATATCGCAAAGGAAACAAATTTAAATAACAGCACCGCCCTTCGTTTTTTAACAACCTTACTATCCATGGGATACGTGGCCCAGGAAACGGACACGTCAAAATATTATCTGACTTATAAGCTGGTTACTCTTGGAAAAAGGGTAAACGAAAAGAAACCTCTTTCTAAGATCGTGTCTCCGTATCTTAAAAAAATTTCGGAAACCCTGCAGGAATCCGCCTGTCTTGCCATTGACCAAAACTCTCAGGTTGTGTATATCGATGTAAAAGAAGGTCCCAGACAGATTGTAAAGGCCATGCAGAGAATTGGAAACATTGCTCCTATGCACTGCACCGGAATCGGAAAATTACTTCTTCTGAATTATTCGGAAACACAGATCGATCATCTGATTCAGGCCCAGGGCCTTTCCAGATTTACACAATATACGCTGACCACCAGGGATGCACTGCTTTATGAATTACAGGAGGTCCGGGAAAAAGGGTATGCTCTGGACAATGAAGAATGTGAAATCGGAGCGCGATGCATTGCATTCCCTATCTATGATCATTCCCGGAAGGTGATCGCCGGAATCAGCGTGACCGGCCCTTCCATCCGGCTGACGGATGCTTTTACGAATAAATGGATTCCTTATTTAAGACAGGTATCCCAGCAGATTTCTTATGAACTTGGATGTCCTATAGCGCAATCATCTGTCTGACCCGACAGTATAAGTATGAAAGCAAGCTTTCCTATCTACCTTTATGGCAGGTGCAAGACCTGCCATGCAGAGGAAAAAATGGCATACTTACATCTGCAAAAGAATAAGATATGGAAAAAACACAGGAGAGGCTATGGAGAACCAGAAGCTGGAAAACCTGTTAAATCTTGCCCTGGAGGCAACGCCGGAAGAACGGGAACGCTCAGAGAATCTCCAGGTAGGATATAATCCTGAGGAGCAGACCTGGGAACTGATTGTAAAATACACGGAACCACTGCCGGATCTAAAGGAAATAGGAGTGGAGATTCAGTATCTTTTAAATAACTATGCTATTTTCAGGGTTCCGGAATCCCAGATTGACCGTATCAGCCAGATCCCTCAGGTTGAATATATTGAAAAACCAAAGAGGCTGTACTTTGCCGTCAACCAGGCAAAGTCAGCCTCTTGTATTGACTATGTCCAGATACCAGGAAGTCTGTATACCCCCTATCTGACCGGAAAAGGTACTTTAGTCGCAGTAATTGATTCCGGAATCGATTACTTTCATGAGGATTTTCGGAATGAGGACGGAACCACCAGAATTGTGGAACTATGGGACCAGACCCTGGACCGTGTATTTACCAGGGAAGAGATCAATGAAGCCCTGGCAGCCGGAAATCCCATAGCAGCCAGAAACCTGGTGCCTTCTGTTGACAGCAGCGGACACGGAACCGCTGTGGCTGGAATTGCAGCGGGAAACGGCAGAGAAAACCATGGGCAATACAGAGGAGTGGCGTATGAAAGCGATATTCTTGTGGTTAAGCTTGGGGTTGCGGATCCTCTTGGATTTCCGAGAACCACGGAACTGATGAGGGCTCTGGACTATGCCGCCCGTTACGGCGTGATGGCAGGCCAGCCAATAGCCATCAATATCAGTTTTGGAAATACATATGGTTCCCACGAAGGAACAAGTTTATTGGAAACATATATTGACGGAATTTCCAATTATGGCCGCTCTTCTATTCTGATTGGAACAGGAAATGAAGGAACAAGGGGAGGACATACCTCCGGGATCTTATCTGAGGGAATACCAGTGGAAGTGGAGCTGTCCATCTCTCCTTATGAGACGGGCTTAAGCGTTCAGCTTTGGAAAGGGTATGCGGATGATTTTCTTATCAGCCTGGTAACGCCGTCAGGCACCATATTAGGACCTTTGGCACCAGTAATTGGTCCTCAGACCTGGAATTACGAAAGCACCAGAATTCTCCTCTATTATGGAGAGCCAAGCCCCTACAGTACGGCCCAGGAAATCTACTTTGATTTTCTTCCTCTCAGAGGGGAATTTCTGCAAAGCGGAATCTGGACATTCCGTCTGATGCCTCAGCGGATTATACAGGGAAACTTTGATTTCTGGCTGCCGTCCTCTGCCATCCTGAACAATTCAACCTTTTTCCTCCACTCCACACCGGACACCACCCTGACGATTCCCTCCACGGCGTTGAATGCAGTGGCGGTCGGAGCCTATAACAGCACCTACGAATCCTATGCCGATTTTTCAGGAAGAGGATTTACCAGAGTAACCAATCAGGCCAAACCGGATATCGCGGCTCCGGGGGTAAATATTATGGCGCCGAAAACCGGAGGCGGTTACGAGGCGGTTACAGGAACTTCTTTTGCCACGCCTGTAGCCACAGGGGCGGCGGCACTGCTTATGCAGTGGGGAATTATTGACGGGAATGACACATATTTGTATGGGGAAAAATTAAAGGCATATTTTATCCGCGGGGCAAGAAAACTGCCGGGGTATGATACATGGCCAAATCCGCAATTGGGATGGGGAGCCTTGTGTGTCAGGGACAGTCTGCCGGTGTGAATAAAATATTGATGTAAATGTAACAAAATTCATAGCGCTTTTTGACAAATCAAGATATAATATATTTATGAACAGAAACTCCAGCATATGGTTATTCAGCCTTTGGGAAATCAGATTAACCAATACATATATTCGTTCAGGCGTTTGAATCCAGAGACATGATTTTTGCATAAAATATGCACGGCCTTATGCAGGATTGTCATAAATAGGATTGGATAATTTTATGGAAAAAAAATTACAAATTAGAAACAGTACCACGGACTTTCTGGTATTTACAAAACAGAATGGTGAAGGTGGTATAGAGGTCAGGGTTCACGATGAAGACGTATGGCTGACACAAAAAAGTATGGCGCAGCTTTTTGATTGTTCAACAGACAATATAGGCCTGCATTTAAAAAATATTTTTGCCAGTGGAGAGCTGAGTGCGGAAGCAGTTACCGAGGAATCCTCGTCAACTGCTTCTGATGAAAAAAATACAGGATGAAATTTTATAATCTTGATGCTGATTTTGATAAACTGCTGCTTGGAATTGATAATATATAACAAATTATTAAATTATTGGTCCTTACTTGACAGCAGCGTATGGGGAGAAAATAAAGGCGTATTTCATCCGCAGAGCCAGACAGCTGCCGGGATATGATGTGTGGCCCAATCCTCAGCTGGAGTATGGGGCGCTTTGTGTCGAGAATAGTCTGACAGGGTAGAATGGAGTAGATTTTTAGGGGAATAAGCACTTTGTTTTGGAATATATATTGTCGAATAAGGTGCTTATTATGTATTGTTTAGATTTTATATAAACATTTGGTAGAGCTAAAACGAATAGTAATTCATATATTACATGGGATTTTTAGAGCAAAACAGAACTCATGTTCGAAATTAATTGAAAAGGTAAGGATCGTATGGTATACTTCTACATGAGTAATAAGATTTTAATCAGAGCCATATGTGAGGAGAATGATGGGAAAAAATAAAGTAATTGTGGTACAAAACATTAACGTTACTGTTTCAGAGGAAAATTTTGATGATTATATCTGTATTACTGATATTGCAAAAGCTAAAGTTGGCGAGTCCCGAGGAGCAGATGTTGTAAAAAACTGGATGCGAAACAGAGCAACTTTGGAATTTTTAGGTACATGGGAGCAAATCTACAATCCTGCTTTTAAAGTGGTCGAATTCGACCACTTTAAAAGCGAAGCAGGTTTACATACATTTGTATTAAGTGTTTCGGAATGGATTGAAAAGACAGAAGCGATAGGATTATTTGTGAAACGTGGAAAATATGGAGGAACGTATGCGCATAAAGATATTGCATTTGAATTTGCTTCGGCGATCAGCCCTGTTTTTAAACTATATTTGATCAAAGAATTTCAAAGACTGAAAGAAGTGGAGAATGATGCAAAGAAAATTGAGTGGGATGCAAAAAGATTTCTGTCAAAAAACAATTATCTGATTCAAACAGATGCGGTTAAAAATTACTTGATCCCGTTAGAAAATTATAAAGAAAATTTAGAGTGGCTGGCATATGCAGAAGAAGCGGATATTTTGAATGTTGCATTATTCGGATTTACTGCAAAAGCATGGAGGGATGAAAATCCTGAATTGGCAAAAAAGAATAATGTAAGAGATTTTGCTTCAATAAATGAACTTACAGTTTTGTCTAATTTGGAAACACATAATGCACAAATGATTCGTGAGGGTAGAA
>CAJUPP010000062.1:15658-22944 GCA_910588325.1 uncultured Hungatella sp. | reverse complement strand
AAATCTCCTTCTCTGCAAACAGTGCTGTCGCTCCTCCCGTATGCCAGAACACCACATTGCTCCCCTGAGCCACTTTCCCATTTCGTATATAATCAAGCATCCCGGCAAATGCCTTCCCGGTATACACCGGATCGATCAACAGCCCCTCTCTCCTGGCCATCAAAAGAATGGCCTCCTTTGCCATATCATTGGGCAGTTCATACCCCGGCTGATAAAAATTCAGATCTGTATGAATATCCTTACAATCGTCTACTTTCACCTCTGCCCCGAGCACTTCCAGGCTTCTGTTAGCCAATTCCCTCACCCGCTGTGGATATCCTTCATCCTTCCAGCTGACATGAATAGAAATAATCTTTACATCATCATCTGTTAATACCTTTCCGGCAATCAACCCCGCCAAGGTCCCTCCTGTCCCGGTCCCATGAAAAATATAATCTGGATCCACCTTCATCTCCAAAGCCTGCTCCACAAATTCCACATATCCCTCCACGAATCCTACGGAGCCCACCGGACTGGCGCCACCCATAGGTACCTCATAACAGCGATGCCCCTCTGCCTCCAGCTTCTCCATATGCTCCCTGGCCATCCGAAGAGAACGCTCTTCCGCCTCTTTTTCACTTTCCCCAGGCTCTATATTCACCACATGAATCTCTGCTCCCATAATCTTATCCAAAAGCAGATTAGAACGCAGATTCCCCTCATCCGGTTCCACAATCGCCACCAGATACAAGACCGGCTTCAACCCGCATCTCCGGCAAGCCGCTACCGTCTGCATCGCATGATTCGACTGCGTCGCCCCAAAAGTAAACACATACTCGCACCCCTTTGCCACCGCATCTCCCATGAGATACTGCAGCTTCCGTATCTTATTCCCTCCAAAAAGATTCATTCCCGTAAAATCATCTCTTTTAATAAACAGATTTACCCCCAAATCCTCCGACAACCGGTTCAGCCGATAAAAAGGCGTTGGAAAAAAACCCAATTGCACCTTTGCCATCCCATTCAAAAGCCCACGCGCATTTACACACATTTCCCTTAACTTCTCCATAACTCATTCAGCCCTCCTCATTCACAACCGTCTTACCTTCATTATAGCGAACTCCACCCCCCACTGGCAACCGAAACATTTCTACTGACTCATTTCATTTAGCTTTCCAGTTACCATGAAAGTCCGCCGCCGAATAGGCGGTATGAAATCAGGTATGCCAAGTGCGCCCGCCAGACTTTCATGTGTGGTGGTGCGTCCGCCGCCGGGCGCATGAAGGTTTACTGTGAAAGAGCGAACTCTTGCTGTAGGTCTGCGCACCTGCTGCGCTGACCGTACGTGGCACCAAAATGCCAAAAACAGGCATTTTGGTGCCACGTATAAAATCAAGCGAAAGCATGCCCGAAGTAGTCCATAATCGCTCCAAAGCGGGTCTTATGCGAAGTCATCCCCCTACTCCCCATACAAATCCAAATGATACTTCCCCCACATCTCTTCAGACACTTTATTCCTATCCAGATAAAAGCTTTTCCCATTATCTACCGTAGTACTATCCCGATACTCATCCTGTCTCTTTACCTCTTCCCCGTCTTCCTTCTTCAAGACTGCTGTCACATCCATGTAACCTGAAGGATTCATCTCATAATAATTATTCATAGCATAATAATCCCGAAAACACAATGCCGGAACCAGCACCTGAAGATCCTCCTGCTTATCAAAAGTTAACTGTTTCCCCAAAAACTCCTCTTCCAAAGTCTTCTCTACAGCCGACTCCCAGGAGCTGTCATAATCAGCAACATACTCCTCCCCATATTTTCCATAATAAATACTGTCCACATAATCCGAAGCCTCATGATAAAAAATCCTTACGCTCTCCACCGTATCCTCATTTAGCTTTACCAATGTAACACCAGCCTCGTCCAAAAGCTCTAGGGTACGCACAAAAGACGGATAAACCGGATAATAGCAGCGATCCTCCAGACTGTAATACCGTTTGCCATACTCATTAGCCTCTGCATGCTCCTTTGTCATAAACTGAATGGTACCTACAGGCAGCTCCTTTTTCCTGGTATCCATAGTCAGCCCCTCAAACTCCTTCTGATACACATTAAGAAGCCTTGTCATCTGCTCATAATCCAGCTCCACGCTCTGCCTCTTGTCATACTGCTGAAAATAAACCTTTGCCGTATCGGAAGCCGTCTGGCCAAGAATCGGATAAACTCCCTGCTTATACTCCACACTGTCATGAACACTGTCTCGAATCTCTTTTATCTCATCTTCCATAGGAATGTAATAGGTCCTGTATACCACTTTGCCACTATTCATTCTGAACCGGATCACCCACCGTTCCCACTCATTATAAGTAACAGCAAACTGATTTTTCCGCTGCATCCCATCAGCCTCCACACCCTTTTTCGCCATCTCCATGACAGAATAGATGTCCTTCAGTTTCATATTCTTGAAAATATAATCCTCCGTACTTTGATATTGCCAATAATAATTATACCCTTCCGTCCCGTCTTCCAGTATGATATCTTCCCTTTCCGGCTGCCCGTAGGTAACCCAGGTGTCATGATACCCCATAACCACGGATGCCTCCGCCACCTTGGACGGATTAGGAAGCCAGGAGTCATACCCGTACCAGTCATAGTACCCTGCCAAAGACAGAAGAACCGCCGCTGCCATACACACTCCTAAGTGAATCCTGTGTCCAAACAGTTTTCGGAAATCAAAATTGTAGATAATCTCCATCATACAATGAACCAGAAGCACTCCAAATGCAGTTCCAAAGATAAGCCAGAACACCCTTCCACGAATCGCATAGAAAAATATGCCGAAAGCTACAGCTATAGGGATCACCAGCAATACCTTGATGGGCATCTCCGTCTTCGGAAATGCCATCGCCTTTTTCGCTGCCTCCGATGGACGGATCTTATATAAAGAATAGGCCAGCACAGCCAAAGCTGCAGTCACAACCACCGCACCCAGAAGCGCCCCCCATTCCGGATGATCCTCCGCCGCAATCTGAAATTCACACATGTAGTTGGCAAAAGGCGAAGAATATCGAATGAACCGGTAAAACGCCGCCGTACTCTCCGGTGTCTCATAATACGTATGGAACCACTCAAAGTATCCCCGAACCAAAGCCGTCATGGCAGGTCCGTATGCCCAAAACACCACGTCCCCTAAAAGTGCAATCACCACATTGCCAGTCATCATCATCGCCACAACCGCCGTTGTATAAAGCATGCTGTAATAAACCATATTCAAAACAAAATACTGTATCGGAATCGTATCGATATGGTTTAACCCCACGCCAGCATTCCACGCCACTGCTGTCGATGCGATCTGCATTACCAGATAAATCACTGCCGGAACCAGGATACCGTTTAGATACACCGACAAAAACAGGGTGATTCTCTTTACCGGAATGCTGTGGTAAAAATCCACCTTCTTACTGTTGTGCAGATAATGAAATCCTGACACTGCCCAGAGAATCCCTACTGCCAGAAGGATAAACACTACCATTCCGTTTGGCCCAAGCAGATTCACAATATTTTCCACCATCCGCCTTCTTGTAGAAGCGTTCCATGTAACAGATTCCTCCATAAACTCACTGCATTTAATCGCCGTAGGAACCAGAATGGTAAACACCAGTCCCAGAAGCGTCAAGGCAAAAACCCACACCCGGCGCTTTAAATCCTCTTTCATCAGCTTAAAGCACAAGCTTTTTGATGTCATAACCCACCACCTCCGTCTCACTGATAAAGATTTCCTCCAGTGTAAGAGGAATGATTTCTGCAAAAATAGGATGATAGCTTTCTATGGCGTCCTCCACATCTTCCCTGGTTCCCCGAACCGTCAGAGTACACAGACTTCCCCTCTCCTCTTTCTTTACAATATCCAGAGTTGTCAGATCCTCCACTTTTGTCTCTGGACGCAGCACACACTGAATCTTGTGAATGCTTAACTTCATATCATCCAAATCCCTGGACAGAAGGATTCCCCCCTTGTGAAGCAGCCCCACATGATCGCAGATATCCTCCAGCTCCCTTAAGTTGTGGGAAGCGATGATGGGAGTCAAATTCCGCTCCTCCATATCCCCCACAAAAATGCTCTTCACTGTCTGTCTCATCACCGGGTCCAGTCCGTCAAAAGTCTCATCGCAGAACAGATAGTCCGTTCCTGCACAGACTCCGCAGATGACTGACACCTGCTTTTTCATACCTTTGGAAAATGTATTGATCTTCCGCCTTTTATCCAGTTCAAAGGCCTTCATCAGATGCTCGAACCTTTTTTTGTCAAACCCCGGATACACCACTGCATAAAAGTTCATCATTTCTTCCGGCGTGGCATTGTTGAAAAAATACTGATCATCGGAAATATAGAAGAACCTGGATTTCACCTGGATATCCTCATATACCTCCTTCTCATCAATCGTTACCGAGCCTTCATCCGGCCTCAAGACCCCGCTTAACATCCGAAGAAACGTGCTTTTTCCGGCTCCATTGGTTCCGATGAGCCCAAACACACTACCATCCCGGATGGTGGCGCTTATATGGTCCACCGCCACAATATCGCCGAATCGCTTCGTTAGATTTTTCGCTTCTATCATATGTCATTCCCTCCCATAAATCTGATAGATAATCCCTACCAGCTGCTCTTCTTTTACACCTAAAAGCAGACTCTCCCGTGCCAGCTCCTCCTGGCGGGTATACAGCGTCTTTCTCTTATTCTCCCTGATATTGCTGTTATCTGCCACAAAATTTCCTTTTCCTTTTACGGAATACGTATAGCCCTGCCGCTCCAGCTCCGCATAAGCTCTCTGAATAGTATTCGGGTTAATGGATAAATCCATGGCCAGGCTTCTGACAGAAGGCAGCTGCGTGTCCTTCTCCATAACCCCTGCTATCATCAGTTCCTGAAACCGTTCTACAATCTGTTCATAGATTGGACGTCGATCCTTATAATCGAGGATAATCATAATTTTCTCCCTTTCTGTTTCCAAGACATGTACTACTCCCCTGCACGAATCAGGCGGAATCCATAACGCTCTGCCATCTCCGGCGACAGCTTATTCAAATCCAGGTAAAAGGACGCCGCCTGGTCCGAATCCTTAAAATATACCTCCACCCCTGTGTCATAATCCAGATTCATCTCGTAGTATCCGCCACCCATATCATAATAGGGTCTGAAACACAAAGCAGGGGCCAGATTTCTGATGTCTTTCTTCTCCTGGCAGTCCAGTATCTCTCCCTCATACAGAAGATCTACCTTTCCGTCTTCATCCATGTTGTCGTTGTCATAGACAGGATAATGATTCATGATGATTCTGGATACCGTATTTTCATCCAGCTTTATAAATGTAATTCCAGCGTTTCTCAAGATCTCCAGAGTCTCCGTAAAAGAGGGGTAAATGGGATAATAGCACCGTTCTGACATATTATAATCATAGGTATATCTATTCTCTTTGTCCTCTGAATACTCCTTCCTTATCCGCTCCGCCTCTGCCGTGTCGAACTGTATGATTCCAATGGGGAATTCTTCCATTCTGGTCTTTGCCGTCAGTTCTTTCCATTCCTTCTGATACGCTGCAAGAAGACGAGTTCTCTCTGCCTCATCCAGATCCACGTTCACCCTTTCCCCATACTGCTGAATCCGAACAACAGCGGTCTCATCTGCAGTTTGTTTCATGATAGGATAGGCCCCCTGCTTAAACTCCGGACTGTCATGGACTGTATCGCACAGCCGGGTCACTTCCTCATTTTCCGGAAGCTGGTACCGACGCTGAACCTGCTTTCCGTTTTTCATACGGAACTGCACGATACAGGTCGTTTTGTTGCTTCTGTCAGAATCTCTGCTTTTCCGAATCCGCTCATCTTCCCCTACCCCCAGTCTTGCCAGCTCCACAGCCTGGGAAATATCCGTCAGGTTCATATTTTCATAGCAGTAATCCGCCTTGCTTTTATAACTCCAGTAGTAACGGATTCCTCCGTCTGCCCTGGGCATGGAAGCTATCTGCCCATAAGACACCCAGTCGTCCTTATCCCTCAGAACAATGGCAGCGCTTTCCACATCCGATGCATTCGGCACCCAGGAGTCATATCCATACCAGTCAAAATACCCTGCCGTGGCCAGAAGAAGGGATACTGCCATGCAGCTGGCCAAGTGTATTTTATTGGAAAACAATTTTCTGAAATCAAAATGATATATAATCTCCATCAGGCAGTGGCACAGTACACATCCGCAAATGGTTCCGAATACCAGCCAGGTAAGGCGGGAACGAAGGAGATAGAAAAACAGTCCAAAGGCTACAGATACCGGAATCACAATCAATACCTTAACGGGCATCTGGGAATAGGGAAACGCCATGGCCTTTCCGGCTGCCTCCGAGGGCCGCAGCCGGTACAGCACATAGGACAGCAGAGCCAGAAGAATCGTAAGGACAAACACCCCTGCCAGCCTGTGCACATACCACAGTCCGCCGCTAAAATCCCCTATGGAGCCCATATAGTTGCCGAAAGGCGAGGAATACCAGAGGGCAAGAAACCATGTCTTCTCCTGTCCTGCCGACATAGTAAAGGTATGGAACCAGGAACTTGCATATCCCATTGCCAGCGCAATCACCCCAGGCCCGTATCCCCAGAATACCAGAGTTCCCAAAAGCGCAATCACTACATTGCCGGTCAGCATCATGGCCATTGTCACTGTCGTATACATCAGGCCGTAATAAACCAGATGAAGCACATACCCCTGGATCGGCAATGCCCCTATAACATTCCCTCCTACACCGGCCTGCAGGGCAATCGCTACGGAGACTAGCAGCGATACCAGATAAATCACTGCCGGTATCAGGATACCGTTCAGGTAAACCGCCAAAAACAGCTGCCCCCGTTTTATAGGAAGGCTGTGGTAGAAATCCACCTTTTTGCTGTTGTGCAGATAATGAAATCCTGAAACAGCCCACAGGACAGAAGCTGCAATCAAAACCATAGCTACCGTATTTCCGGTTTTTAAAAGGTTAACAACAGAATGTATGATGTAATTTCTTCCAACGCTGTCCTGATCCGCAATATCCGTCAGTTCTCCGCATTTAATGGCCACAGGAATCAGAATGGTAAACACAAATCCCAGAACCGTCAGGGCTATGGTCCAGCCGCGCCGTTTTACGTCCTCCCTCATAAGCTTAAAGCACAAGTTTTTTGATGTCATAACCAGCCACCTCCGTTTCACTGATAAAAATCTCTTCCAGAGAAAGCGGAATGAGCTCCGCAAAAATGGGATGCCAGCTTTCCATGGC
>CAJUPP010000062.1:0-15648 GCA_910588325.1 uncultured Hungatella sp. | reverse complement strand
CTGGTTCCCCGCACGGTCAGTACATGCAGTCTGCCTCTCTCCTCTGTCTTCACCACGTCAAGGCCTGTCAACTCCTCCGGCTTCATACCAGGAGCCAGAACACACTGAATCTTGTGAATATTCAGTTTCATGTCCTCCAGATCCTTAGAGACCAGGATTCCCCCTTTATGCAGAAGTCCCACATGGTCGCAGATATCCTCCAACTCCCTTAAGTTGTGGGAAGCAATAATAGGAGTTAAGTTCCGCTCCTCCATATCTCCTACAAAAATACTTTTCACTGTCTGCCGCATCACAGGGTCCAAACCGTCAAAGGTCTCGTCACAAAACAAATAATCCGTCCCTGCACACACTCCGCAGATCACCGACACCTGCTTCTTCATCCCCTTGGAAAAGGTATTGATCTTCCTTTTCCTGTTTAATTCAAAGCTGTCCATCAGATGAATAAACCGTCTTTTGTCAAACTCCGGATACACCGTCTGATAAAAAATCATCATCTCTTCTGGTGTTGCATTGTTAAAGAAATACTGGTCATCCGAAATATAGAAAAGTCTGGACTTTACTTCCGTATTCTCATACACATCCCTGCCGTCAATGGCCACAGTTCCTTCATCCGGTTTCAGCACTCCGCTTAACATCCGAAGAAACGTGCTCTTTCCGGCGCCGTTGGTTCCAATCAGGCCAAACACACTGCCGTCCCGGATATCCGCATTCACATGATCCACGGCAACAATGTCTCCAAACTGTTTTGTCAGGCTCTTCGCCTCAATCATCCATTGTCCCCTCCTTTCAACATACAACTGCCTCGGACTCCGTCAGGCCGTACTACACTGTATTAATTTGATTAATACAGTTATAACACAGTGATGGTGTTCTGTCAACAATTTTTCGAAAAAAGGAGCTGTGAAAAATAGACTTTACCCCCTGATTATGATATACTGAAAATAACCGAATGACAGGCTTTCATAATCAGGGGGTGAGAATATGCCAAATGGTCTTGAAATTACAAAAGCGGCTCTTGATGATTTCAAGAAGATTCAGGAGTATATGCTTTTAGCAAGAAAAGAAAATGCTGTTGAAACATACGCAAAACTAAAGGACGAATATCTGACAATTAAAACTTTATTAAATGTATCAGGCGTTAATCTTACGGATATTGACAAGATTAAAGAATAGTTTTTTATGTCATGGTAACAGCTGATCCGGACAATGCCGAACGGTTCCCTGCTTCCAACACCCATGCTGCTTTCATGTTACACTCTAAAGAAAGCAGATAAGGCAGAGGTTCCCCGGTTTCTAAATAATAAAACACATCCTGTGCCAAATTCTGATGGCCCCGGGGAAGCGGATAATCGTCAGAATGATACAAACTATCGGGGGAAGAAGCATATGGTTCTTTATAGATACACACTCTGGTCCTGTTTGTATGATCATAATTTTCCACAATCATCGCTCCCTTCTCCCCCCATAGGACAGGTCCCGCAGGAAGACCGCTGCTTCTGGTAGCCCAGGTACCTTCCAGAAAAGCCACCCCGTCCGGATACATAAGCATCATCGAAGCATAATCCTCAGCATCGCCAAATTTCTGGCGGATATTCCTTTTTACTCCAAATACAGCTTCCGGCTGCCTTCCTAAGAACCAGTCGGCAAGGACAATACCATAACTGCAGTAATCAATCATACTGCCTCCGCCGCACCGAAGCTGATACCACCACTCCTTTTTCAAAGCTTCCCCGGATATCTGCTCTATATCAGAATGAACGCCCAGAGAATCCGGATTGCGGTATTGAAAACGGTAGATCCGTCCGATAATTCCCTGGTCAATCAGATCTTTTGCCAGCCGGATCCCCGGTTTCCAATAAGAAAACCAGTTTGTAATACACACGCTTTTTCCTTCTTCGGCAGCTTTCCATATCTCAGCGGCATGAGCCTGGCATATAGCCAAAGGTTTATCCACTACCACATGAATGCCCCGCCGGAGGATCTTTGGAATCACGGTTCCATGGAGGGCATTCTCCGTTGTGACCAGCACAATATCCGGCCCCATATCCAGAAGCTGTTCCATATTATCAAAAATTTTATCTATCTGCATCATTCGGAGAAATCTTTCCCTGTTTGACCATCTGCTGGCCGGTCCGCGGTATTGTGAATGATTCATAGGTTCCGTATCTGCAGCACCTATGAATTCATACTGTTTCGGCATATCCAGAAAGGTTCTGATCAGTTCCAAAACATGAAGGTGGGCAAAACCTATTACACCGATTCGATATTTTCTCTTCATACATTATTTTCCTTTCGAAAATTTTCTACATTATCCTTTAATCCCCGAAGTCGCCACACCATCCACCAGATACCTGTTCATGGTGATAAAGATAGCAAACAACGGTATAAGAGATACAACCGCCATAGCGAACATGGCTCCATAATCAGAAGAAGATGTAGAATCCAGATACAGCTTCAACGCAATGCTGACTGTGTAATTCGGTGTACGTTTAATATACAAAAGCGGCGACATGTAGTCATTCCAACGGTTGATAAAGGACAAAATGGTAACTGTGGCAATCGCTGGCTTTGTTAAAGGAACAATGATGTGGAAAAACATGCTAAACTTTGAACATCCGTCCAAACGTGCCGCCTCATCCAGCTCTTTGGGGATTCCATTCATAAAATTCATAAACACATAAGTGAAAAATCCAGACACCGCAAAAAAGTGAGGAACAATCAACGGAAAATATGTGTTGATCCATCCCAGCTTATTGTACCAAAGATACTGTGGTATCATCATAATCTGCTCAGGAAGCATCATAGTCAGTATTACCATAGCAAAGAGAGGATTTCTCAGTTTAAAGCGAATTCTGGAAAGGGCATATGCTACCATCAGAGAAGATAAAATAGCCCCGGCCGTAGCGATAACCGTAACAAACACTGTATTTCGGATAAATACCCCGAAGGTAGTATGGGAAAAACCGGCCCAGCCATTGATATAGTTTTCAATTGTGGGATCTTTGGGAATCAGCTGCGTAACCGTTTGATAGATCGTACTGCTTTTCTTAAAAGAGCTGGCAACTGTCCACAGAAGCGGATAAATCATAATCAGTCCCATAACGCATACACACAGATGATATAAACTTTTATTTAATTTACCTTTTTTCTGCCTCATAGCGGTCACTCCTCATATACCCAGTATTTTTTTGTACGGAACAAAAATAATGTGTACAGCATAATAACCAGAACAATCATCCACCCTAGCGCAGCACCATATCCGGCTTTACTGAACTCAAAAGAAGTCTGGTACATGTACAGAACATAGAACCTGGTTGCTTTTAGCGGTCCGCCGTTGGTAATCAGCTGTGCCTGGGCGAAGATCAAAAAGGCATTGATGGACTGCATCACCAGATTGAAAAAAATGGTCGGAGTCAAAAGCGGGATTGTGATAGTAAAAAAAGAGCGAATACCGCCGGCACCGTCTACATGCGCTGCCTCATACAGGCTTTCCGGTATCTGTTTCATGGCCGCCAAAAATAAAAGCATGGATGAGCCGAACTGCCATACTGACAGGATAATGATGACCCATATGGCTGTTTTTGGATTCCCAATCCACCCGACTCTGGTGCCGAACAAGCTGTTAATCAATCCGTCAGCAGCAAACAGCCTTTTCCAGAGAATAGCTATGGCTACAGAAGATCCGACAATAGACGGGAAATAGAACACCGCCCGGTAAACAGGTGTCATTTTCGTATTCCTAAATAGAATCAATGCTACTGCCAATGCTGCCAGAAGGCGGAGGGGGACAGAGAGGACAGCAAATTTTAAGGTCAGAAACAGCGACGTATAAAAATCGTTATCCCGAAATATGGCAGTGTAATTTTTAAGTCCTATCCATTTGGCGTCAGACAGGATGTTAAAGTCGCAAAAGGAATAGTACAAAGAGACAAACATCGGCACCACCAGAAAGAATAACAGCCCGATGATAAACGGAAGGGAAAAGAAATATCCTGTCAGAGCCTCCTTCTGCCACATATTCATCTTTTTTCTATGTTTTGTTTCCATGTTTTTCCTCCATTCTGTATATGGAACTCTCTTAAAAGCCCCCTTACACCTATTTTTGTGGCTGATTTTCCGCTCTGTGCCGGTCAGACAGAAGTGTTGTCCGACCGGCGGCAGCTTTCACTTATTTACTGGCTGCGGCAGCCATAATCTCATTTCCTTCTGTGAAGAATTGCTCGGCGGCCTCTGCACCGGTCATCTGCCCGTATTCTACATATTGGGCCAGCTCCATAAGCAGATTCTCCGCTTCTGCCATGCCGTTTCCGGCAGGAGGGTTGGAAACGCTGGCAGCAGGAGTTACCACATCGGTAATGTAAGTGAATACCTTTGCCTGGGTATCATCTACCAGGGCAGTTATCTGGGACGCCACCTCTGTGTTAGCAGGAACTCCCGGTTCACCTAAGATAATTTCGTTTGCTTCCTCGGAATTGATCCACCAGTTCAGCAGTTTCACAGCCGCATCCTGATTCTGCCTCTGAGTTTTGGCAGGAACTACCAGGCTCATAGCTTCCCTCAAATACGCAGATTTTTTTACATCCTTACTGGGTGCGGTAGTCAAAGCAAGCTCCACTCCTTCCGGAGCAGCATTCTGCAGGGCTGCACATTGATTGGAATTGTAGAATGCGCACCAGGAGCTCATCTCGGGAGAGGTTCCATAAACCATAGGATGCTCCTCTACGGAAGAAACGGAACCCAAAAGGCTGTAGTCGATGAGCCAGCCCTCTTTAAAGCCCTGTTCAATTAAAAGAAACAGATCGGCAATATCCTCTGCCGAATTACCTCCGATATGATCTTTTCCAAATAAGACCGCATCATTGGCCCGTACCATATATTCCATTAATTGAGATTCATAGTTAAAGTAAGTCTTATATCCGGTTTTCTCATAGACCTCCTTACACAGCGCAGCAAATTCATCCAGGTTCATATTGTCCTTCACCGCAATGCCATTTGCATCCAAAAGCGTCTTGTTGTAAATACAGCTGATAGAATTGATACCGGCGCAGATACCATACAGTCTGCCGTCAACAGAGGTTGTGGACAGAATGCTGTCAGATATGGAGGATGTATCCAAAACTCCGCTTTCCACATAAGGAGTCAAGTCGGTTAACAGGCCGGAGTCCACATACTCCTGATAGTAAGCGCCCTGAAGCATCATCAGGTCCGGCATGTCGCTGCTGGCGGCGGCAGCCTGGATGGATACCAGATAGTCATCCCATACGCTCATCTGGGTCTCGATAGTTATACCGTTTTCCTGGGCATAGAGATCCAGCATTTTCTGAAACCGGTCGTTTCTGGTCTGATTCCCCCACCATGCTGCGATCAGTTCCCCGGCCTTTTGGGAATCGCCGGAAGCCGCGGCAGATTCCTGGCCAGAGGATGTCTCCTGGACGGAAGCCGAAGACGTTTCTTTGGAACCACTTTCAGGTTTAGAATCAGAGGAACAGCCCATCAGACTGCCTGTCACTGCTGCTGCCAAAACCAATGCCAATACATTATTTCTTTTCATAGTTCATTACCTCCATTCATAGTTTAAATATTTTTAATTGCAGTATCAAAAGCAAATTCAGAAGCGGTAAAATTAATTTTTCTTGTATAATTTAAAGCCTCCGCAGCCCCTGTAATCCGGTCCATACCGCTGTCTTCCCACTCAATGGAAAGAGGACCGGTATAATGAATCTGATTCAGCATTCGGATCATATTGTCAAAATCCACATCCCCATGTCCGGGAGAGACAAAATTCCATCCCCGGCGCTGATCTCCAAAAGCGATATGAGAACCCAGAATTCCATTTCTTCCATTCAGATTCTTTTTCACATCTTTCACATGTACATGATAGATCCTCTCTCTGAAATCATACAGAAAAACAGCGGGATCCATTCCCTGCCAGCACAGATGGGACGGGTCAAAATTGATTCCCAGAGTAGGACGGAACTCAAAGGTCTCCAATAGTCTCTGGGTACTCCAATAATCAAAAGCAATCTCCGAAGGATGAACCTCCAGGGCCAGCCGCACATGACACTGGTCAAATTCATCGAAGATAGGGGTCCACAGTTCCTTTTCCTTTTGATATCCCTCTTCTATGACTTCCTCCGGGGTCTGTGGGAAGGAATACCAAAATTTCCATATGGGACTTCCCATAAAAAAAGTAACGATATGGATGTCCATGGCCTGTGCGGCATGAGCGGTAATCATCATCTGCTCAATGGCCCATTTTTGAATTTCCTCGGGTTTTCCCGCAAGTTTTTTGGGAGCAAAGTTGTCCAGCCGGGGATCATAGGCCCATCGCTGGGCATCACCGACGCACTGTCCGTCTAAATGGGCGCTTATGGCCCAGGCCTTCAGATTGTTTGCGCTTAATAAATGCTTTATTTCTTCTCCATAGGATGGGTCTCTGACAATTTTCTCTGCGTTCAGGTGGGCATTTTTGGTTAACTCCAATCCGTCGTAGCCCATCTCTGCCGCCAGACCGCAAACCCGGTCCAGTGACAGATCGGCCCATTGAGAGGTGAAAAGTGTAATTGGTCTTGCCATAACTTAAAATCTCCTTTTTCTAAAGTTCTATCCAGGTGTTGCCGTTTTCCTGGCTTTTCAGACAGGCTTCTATATACCGGATTCCATTAAGCCCGTCTTTTATGGTAGGGTAGTCAATCATATCCTCTCGGAAGTTTCCTTCCTTTTTAGCCTTTACACAGGAAATAAAGCTGTCATACAGATTACCCATGGCTTCCAGCCAGCCTTCCGGGTGTCCGCTTGGCATTCTGGTATACGAAGCGGCAGATGCAGTCATCGCGGAATATCCGCGTTTGATGATTCTGGGAATACCGTCATCCTTTATAAGAATCAGTTGTTCTGATTCCTCCTGGAACCATAAAAGCGTTCCCAGAGAGCCGTATATTCTCAGACGGAGGCTGTTGTCACAGCCAATGGCAAACTGGCTGGTCCAATAGATGCCTGTGGCTCCGTTGTCGTATTCCAGAAGCACTTGATCATTGTCATCTAACTTTCTTCCCGGGACAACCACATCCAGCTTTGCCAGAACGCGGCGTATCTTTAAACCCGTGGCAGCAGATACCGCATTCTCCACATGGGTTCCCAGGTCTCCCAGACAGTTTACTCTTCCGGATTGTGCCGGGTCTGTCCTCCATGCCCCCTGTTTTCCTCCATCATCCTTCTCATTACAGAGCCAGCCTTGGGGATACTCCGCCATAATCGTCCGGATTGTTCCGATCTCTCCCTGGCGGATCAAATCTCTCATACATTTAAATGTCACATTTCCCGTATAGGTATAAGTGACCATAAATAAAAGATTGTTCCGGGCGGCAAGCTCTGCCAGTTCTTCGGCCTGCTGTATATCCGTGGCAAGAGGTTTATCGCAGACCACATGGATTCCTGCCTCCAGAAATGTCTTGCAGATCTTATAATGAGTGTCATTGGGTGTCACCACCACCACAAAGTCAATACCATCCTTCCGGCTTTTCTCACCATCCGCCATCTCTTCGCAGGTTCCATAGCATCGTTCCTTATTTAACCCTAAACCTGCTCCATATTTTTTTGACTTTTCCGGCGTTCTGGAAAAGCAGCCGGCTTTCAAAGATGCCAGACCATCCAGCCTTACCGCTCTTCGATGGGCCGGTCCGATCATTGCTCCTGGGCCTCCGCCAACCATTCCATAAGTTATTTCCGGCATACAGCTGCTCCTTTCTATTATATAAAAATGAAAATACATCAATTTTTATTGAAAATTTTCATTCCTTGTGATATAAATAGTATAAGAGTATTTTCATGGTAATGCAAGAATTTTTGTGCAAATCGTTGGTTTGCATAGGCTGTATTACAGCTATTTGTAACAATTGTATAATATTTCTTGTCCCGTTTCTGAAAATTTTCATTATTTTTCATTCTAACACTACCTATCACATAACTATGGAGGGAAATTATGGGGAAAAAAACCACGATTACGCAGATTGCAGAGTATCTGGGCATCTCACTTGCCACCGTATCCCGGGCGCTGAATCATCGTTCTATGGTAGGCGGGGATACCTTAGCGAAAATTGATGCTGCCATGGAACAGTTCGGGTATCAGCCATCGAAACCGACGGCTATAGAAGGAGACGGCCATAATCTGATTGTATTAAATGTTCCTAATATTGGAAATATCTTTTACCAGGACATCATAAAAGGCGCCCGCTCATCAGCGGCCGCCCATAACTATGAGTTTCTTATCAGCGAATCCCCTCTGGGGCATTCCGCCATACAGGACTACTGCAGGATGCTCTCCTCCATTCATGCTGCCGGACTTATTCTGCTGAATCATCTGCCGGAGGAAGATTTACAAAAAATCCGGCAGGTGTGTCCTGTGATTCAGTGCAGCGAATACAATGAGGAATCTGAGATTCCATATGTGAGCATCAACAATTATTCAGCAGCCAGAGTCGCAGCAGAGTATCTTATTTCCTGCGGATGCAGCAAAATATCTTTGATTAACGGGCCCAGGAACTTTCATTATGCCGCAGAACGGCTCCGCGGCTTTATGGATACCATGGAGCAGAACAGCCTCTCTGTCCCTAAAAACTGGATTGTGCAGCTTCCCGAAGTAGATTTCCAAATCGCTTATGCAGCTGTCTGCAAAATCCTGAATTCCGATATCCGCCCTAATGCCTTTTTTGCAGTTTCCGATATTTTTGCTGCCGCTGCTATCCGCAGTGCATACCGATACGGCTTAAGGGTTCCGCAAGATATCATGGTTGTGGGATTCGATAACATTCCCATCTCCATGATGACCTGTCCTTCTATCACAACCATTAGCCAGCCTACTGTCAGCCAGGGCTATGCCGCCTGCGAATTGCTGTTGGACATGATTGAAAATCCTCAAATTCATGTTCAGTCGCTGATTCTGGAGACAGAGTTAATTGTACGGGAATCGACTTCTATGAAGCGTATATCCTGATTCCTTGAATTATCGAATGAGGGCCAATTCTCCTGCAAAGTGGGGAGTGCAGATGATGGGAATGAATTTTCAAACTACTTTGCAAAAACCATGCGCACCCCCGGAGGATTTATAGTAAACGGCAAATAATTTTACGAATCGGTTCCAGAAGGGTGCCGAAAATAACACTTGTCATCTCCTTTTCACTGCCCCCTAAATTTTTCGTATATTGCAGATTTAAAGAAATGGTAGCCACACTGGAACAGGTAGCAAATACGGACAAGATGGCTTCCTTCATTGTGGCAATTTTGATATAGGGAAGCCAATACAAATACCCGCCTTTCCCCAAAAGAATGCCGGAAAAGGCGGGCTGTTTTAATAGGTTCATCCCATAATCAACTACTGCACGGTAGCGACGGCCTTTTTCACAAAATTCATGATAACCTGTGCGGCCTGTGAACGGTTGACCGGCTTCTGGGGAGCCCAGGCTCCCTCTTCGAAACAATTAATAATGCCGTATTTCACAGTCCAGTCCATGGCTTTCTGCACGTCGTCAAGAGAGCTGCCATCCTCATTGCCGGATGAAGCATTAACCGCCGGCGCCCCCTGATATTTCCAGAGCATTACCGCCAGCTGATCGCAGGTAATATGGCTGTTTGGATTGGATCCATCCCTGATCCCCCGCGCAGCTGCCCATTCCATGCTTTTCTCATACCATGTAGCGCCTCCGTCCGTCTCCGCTCCGTCAAAACGGGCCAAAGCTGTGGTCAGCATAGCACAGGTCATGGGAGCGCCAGGCTCAAACCCAGTTTCTGTAGTGTTATAGAACAATTCTCTGGCAGAGACAAAGGACACGGCCTCCTCATACCAGACCCCGGCGGGAACATCTGCAAAACTCTTGCTGTTATCCACGATTTTTACTGTGGCCCCATTGGGCAAAGATGCCACGACACGATTCTCTGCTGCGACAGAACTTCTGATTACACTTGTGGAACCATCTGGATTGACCATAACCACCACCGTACCGGCAGTTGCCATATCTGTAGGAATTGCCACCTTTACCAGATAATCTCTCTGGGTATAGACTGTAATTGCCGGCGCTGCCGAGGCATCTTTTACTACCGGAACAGCCGAAATAGGCAGAGCAACAGCTTCGCTTTTTTTCCCTGCAGTATCAATAGCCAATCCGGATAATTTAGCTTCCATCCGCGCCACACCGGCAGCATTATCGGTAACTGTAATGACAGTCCCGTCCTTCTGGGTCTTGGTGGTGATCCGGGAACCATCTGCGCCCCAGCTAACCGTAGTGGAAATGACAAAGCTGCCAGATCCGGAACTGCCGGAATCATCCTGGCTGTCGCTGGAACTGTCCGACGAACTGCTGCCAGAACTATCCGTTGCAGGCGGCGGAGTATTGCCGCCGGATCCATCCGGATCCGTCTTGTCATCACCGCTGCCGCCATCGGGAGCAGGATTTTCAGGGGTCTCAGGTTTTTCAGCAGACATGGCTTTACCGCAGTTATCACATTTACCATCCTTGTTTGTATCAACATGGTTTGTGCAGGATTCACTCTCACCTGGCTGAAAATCACCTGGATCGTCGGGATCTACAGCGAAAGGATCGTCAAACTCGGCATTAAAGACTACATTCGTTTCTGTAGACTGCAGTGAATCTTGCAAATACAGACTGGCTATTCTCTTCCAATCCGTCTCGCTGCCACCAAAGTAAATCGTTCGCAAGGCATTACACGAGATAAATGGATTTATACCAATCTTCTGTACACTTGCCGGAATATACAGGGAAGGCAGCGAACTGCAGGATTGGAACATGCCTGCACTTATACACTCTGCTGTCTGAGGCAGGGTTACCTGTGTCAGCCTCATGCACTGAGTAAACAGATTATCCCCCAGCGCCACACTGCCGCTGCCCGGCTTAAACCTCACACTGACCATGTTCTCACAGCTTGTAAACGCTGCGGCGCCTACAGATGTAATACTTTCCGGAAAATCAATATAAGCCAAAGATGTACAGCCCTGGAAAGCGCTGTCTCCTATGGTTGCCACTCCCTCAGAAACCGTTGCGGAAGTCAGATTGCTGCAATTATGGAAAGCATCGTTCCCGATGGTCCTGACAGAGCCGGGAATCGTCACAGCCAACAGGGAAGAGCCGTTGAACGCATTCTGGCCGATAGCAGTTACACTGTCAGGAATATACACGCTGAGCGCTTCGCTCTCATAAAAAGCACAATTCCCTATGCTGGTGACACCGTCCTCAATAATAATCGAGTTAAATTCGTAGGCGCTCCACGGCGCATTATTCTGTGCGTAATCAGGAATCGCCCCGCTGCCGGAGATCGTCAGCTTCCCTCCGGTAGTCAGCGACCAGCTGAGGCTGCCTGCCGTCCCAGTATGAGCCACTTCGTCAGCCTCAGAATCATCCGGTGATACATAGCCCTGGGGATAGCGTGTAATTATAAAGTCCGCGTTCTTAACCTCTGCCACGCTCATGGCACGCCCCCAATGGACAGATTTATTATAGTTGCCCTCCGCTACCGTCACTCCCGCTTCACTCTTTTGGAGTACGATAACGCTGTGGCTGTTGCTGTTCACCCGCAGAATATCTCCTACCTTTACATCCTCAAATGTAAATTTACCTTTTTCGATTGCCCTTGCAGGCAGATTATCAAAGGCCTCATCGCTGAGGATAAACGCAAAAGCCATGCAGCCCACACCGCTTTTTGCCCCGTAAATGGAGCCGCCCTTCCAGGTATAGGCGCTGCCAAGCTGGCCTTTGCTTCCATAGGGCTCATAATTGGTCCATGTCATCCCCTCAGGATACTCATCCTTTAAGGCAATCATGGCCTCATAGGCTTCGCGGTAGGTAGGGACAGCCCCTTCCGCCGCTACAGCAATCCCTTCCATGGCATCGTATCCGCATTCGGTACATACGCCGTACTCATCGTAGATATGCTCTGCATAACCGTCTTTTTCGCTGTCGTCAGCCACAGGGCACTCTTCCCCATCGCACTCGTGCCAATGATACATTCCGTCAAAATTCCAGTCCACAGACCAGGTATGCTCATGAACACCCGGTTTAAATTCTGCAGGCGGTTTAACCTCAGGATTTTCCGGCTTTGCAGGCAGTTCATCCTTTGAATCCTCAGGCAAATCATCTGCCTTGGTTTCCTCCCCATTTTCCGCTCCGGTATCCTTTTGGTTCTCTTCTTCCGTTCCCTCTCTAGCCTCCTCTCCGGTTTCTTCCCTGGTCTCCTCCTCGATCTGTTCTTCCGTCTCTTCCTTGGTCCCCTCTTCAGTTTCCTTTTTGGTCTCCTCCCCGGCTTCTTCCCCGGTCTCTTCTTCGATTTCCTCTTTAGTTTCCTCCTCCGTTGCTTCTTCGGTTCCTTCTTTGATTTCCTCTTCAGTGCTTTCCTCGGTTTCTTTTTTAGGCTCTTCTTCGTTCTCTCCCACATTTGTGCCCAGCGTCATCTCTGCCCCTGCATCTACCGTTATCGTGGGCTGGGCATTCTGCTCGATAGGTTCGGCCGCCGCTGCCATTCCCATGCCAGAGAGCAGCATAGAAAAAGTCATAACCATTGAGACCGCCTGTTTCTGTTTCCGTTTCATTCACTTAACCTCCTTTTAAGTACGCTCCAACGCCTTCTCAATCCTCGACACATACTCTCCTGTCAAGTTGGGGATAAAATTTCTATCTTAATTCCACAATCTCTTCCCGGTCCCTATCATGATATATGTAAAGATTCATAGTGCCCTGCTCTTTATAATAATACAGAACCCCGCAACTATATCCGGTCTTTCGCCACTCTTTTTTCTTTTCTCTATCTACAACAGGCCCTGTTTTTTTCGTACCAGTATAATCAGTAATCCGGATTTCACAATAATATGTATTTCCACAATATTCCACACTTACATCCAAATCATTGTCTGTAAACAGAAGTTTGTATTTTATACCTTTTTCTTTCAGTTTCTCCAATACTGTGTATACTGCTTCCCCCGATTTAGAAGTTCCACACCGAAACTCGTCACTTTCTTCCTCTACCGGGTTTCCATTTTGCAAATATATTTTAATCTTCCGATCTATTCCGGAAATCTGAAGATTGGGCAACTGCTCTATCAACTGATAGATTGCTTTTCTCAATTCCTCATTCTCTGCCTGCATTCGACGCATTTTGCGGTAAAATTGTGAATCCAGCTTTAAGTCGTCCACAAACTGCTGCCCCCGAGCTGTAACTGCCTGAAGTCTGTAATGCTCTTTTGCTCCCAGCTTACGTATATGGGGATATTTGCCCTCATAAATGTCGTCCTTACATGGATCTAAAATCATTTCTATATTCTGATCTCCTTTTGTTTCATTACATTTCCGACAGGAATATACCATATTATCGTAGCTATTTATATTCCATTCCACATCTGACTGTCTGGATACAAAATGATCTTTCTCAAACAGCTGTTCCCCCATTACACTGTATTTTTCTTTCATTCCACAATATGCACACTCAAATTTAAAATCATTCCGAAGGTACATTTTACATTTTTCAGAATAATAGGTCACCCAATGTCTCTTTCGTATGTATGCCATTTATTTTTCCCTTCTCGTACCTTCACTTATTTGCTGCAATAAAGTCTTCAATTCTTCATTCTTTTCACTCATAAATGATAGTGTATTATTATCTTTTCGCAAAGCACATGCTCGCCTTATTTTGGCAATCAGTTCATTCATCTTCTTCGTATCTTTCAGTTCTGCTTTATTCAACTGATAATCATATTCCCCCAGCTCATCCCTGTAATCCTCCAAAGGATAGTTTGTCAATAAGACCGCATAAATATTACTATCATGACTCCGAATCTTCCGCAGAACCTCAATTCCTTTATAATTAACTGAAGCCTTCTCCAATTCATGGTCTATCAATAAAAAGTCCACCTCATTTTCAATCACAAAATCATAAAACCCATTTAATGTTTGAGGATATTTATCAATTCCTATCAATTTAATTCCAGGAAATAAGCTGAACCGTCCCTGCATCAAAGTAATATTCTTGGGTTCATCCTCAATATACAATCCTGTCAACGTCTGCATTAGGCGTCCTCCTTCATAAAATGAACAACAAATTTCGCTCCGCCAAGTTCTTTCGATTCTTCTGCATGAACCTTGCCACCATAGTTTGTCACAATATCCCTTACAATATTCAGCCCCAATCCGATTCCATCTTCCTTTGTTGTTATAAATGGCTTAAATATCTCCTCCCGCATATTTTCCGGCACTCCTGGCCCACTATCTTCAAAATAAAGATAAGTATCTTCATCCCTCTGTTCAAATATAATCTGTATCTTCTTTTGCTGCCTGGCCTTCACCTGTTCAAAGGCATTGGTAATCATATTGATAATAATAGATTCCAGGTCAATCTGACGCATCGTAAGACAGATGTCTTCCCCTGTTTTCAGCTGCAAATCCACATGAAATGCCTCCAGCATGCCCTGATATAATCTACAGATATCTCTCAGTACCTCGCCAAAATTCAAATCCATATGAGGACTTCTCTTTTTCTTTCTTAAAAATTCCACAATCATCAGACTATACCCAGAAATTCTGGTAAAATCTGACTTGACATTTTCCGTTATTTCAGCAAAATACTTATTTTCAACCATTGGGGCAATCTCAGTATAAAAAGACAGCGTGTTGTCTATTCTGGATATAATATCCTGCGTCTCATGCCCGAAATTTCCTGTTAAAATGCCAAGGGTTGCCAGATTCTTATACATAGACAATTCCGTTTCCTGCATTTCCACATACTTTTCGTAAGCCTTTTCCGTTTTTTCGAACTCCTCTTCTGTCTCTTTCTGCCTCTTCTCTTCTTCAGCCTTCCACTGCTCTAGTGAACTTGCTACTGTCTCATAAGATGCTCCACTTTTTAATAATTGCAGTGTATCTTCATATCGTCTTTCCTGAACAGTTTTCTGTTTCCGCGCTCTCTGCTTTTGTTTCTGCCTCTGCTCTTTTGCCTTTTCCAATTCGGACTTTGACTTTTCGTACTCTTCCCACCTAATCGTTGTAATAAGTTCTATACAGGTAAGAACAAATTTTTTCAAATGTTCATATGCCTCATTCTCAATAATACCCTCTCTGTTCGTTGCATCAATTAGAAGTGGATTCTTCTCATCTGATATTTTAATCACACCAATGGTCTGATTATTGCCAACGCGGTATCCATGAGTATCGCTGACCTTTGCCTTATCTAAGCCAAGCCAGTCGTTATCAACATCCCCATATGGCTTTACCCGAAAATTATCTCGATATATCTTTATTCCACAATATATGTTCAAAATTCCGATCGCCAGCCGATAATTATATGTTTCATTCGTCATGTGGATGGAATCCCTTAAAAAATAATACAATTCAAACGTAACATCTCCACAAAGCAGAGGCATTTCATATTCCATATTCTTTTCTTCGTTTTTACCTGTTATATCCGAATATCTAATTTCTGACCTGGTTCCGTTATCATATATTCTGGCCGTAACCTTTGCATATCGTAAATCCAAAATAGAATTTACACTGATTTCTTCTGGAATCTTGAACTGATTGGCTATCAACTCAATATGAAAAGGATCCTTTTCAATAAATTCAGGCGCTATAAGCAGACGAAGTTCCTTCTGGAGTT
>CAJUPP010000061.1 GCA_910588325.1 uncultured Hungatella sp. | reverse complement strand
ACAGTTTTGTCTAATTTGGAAACACATAATGCACAAATGATTCGTGAGGGTAGAAATAAGACAGAAAGATTTCAAATATTAAAAGAGATTGCAGAGTATCAGTTGAATGTTCTTAAAGTGGCGGAACAGATAAAATTGATTGAGGAAAAGTGATATACAAGTATGATACTTGTGATTCGATTGATATGTCCAATGCATTAAAAAGGACGAATTATTAAAGAATTACTACAGGATAATCACTACTTGGCACAAGGACTTGAGCAATCCACTTATTTTGTAGATGGTTTAATTGGCTTTCTGAAAAAAGCACAATTAAAAGAATCAGAATTGCTTTCTATTTGGGCGATAGGTATGGGACTTCTTGATTGGAGAAGTGGAGACAATCATGCGGCGATTCATTCTTTTCAGAGAGCAATAGAATTATGCGCAGAAAAAACTGCAAATAATTCTATATTTGATAAACTCAGGGAATATGGTGCGGCATATATTGATTTAGTTTCCTACCCGATTAAGTACATTATTCCAGATAGATGGTGTAACGCTAAGGAAGCAGAGCCAATAAATGATGTATCCATTGAAGTGGTTAAGCGATATCTTATAAATGATGATAGTGTAAATCAGTCAGAGTTAATTGGAATAAGGTAGAGAATATAGAATCATTATTTTACCAAATACTAAAAATACTTATTCTGTCAGAGGATGCTGATGCAGCTTATATAGCTCTGATAGGTTTATTTGCGTTACTTCGATCTAATGACAAGTATCGCAAAAATATTGAAGACGATTGGGAAGAGTATCATTGTAGAGCAAAAGAATGGTTGATGATGTTGTATGAGCTATTATGGTATTTGGATTATGGAAGTGATTTATTAGAACTCACTGAGCTAATAAAGCTTAATAGGCCTTTTTCCAGTTGTAAAGTAATTCATGACAAGGTAAATAAGGCTTTTTTTCGTGTGCTTTATAAAGATTGGCAATCTGGGAGATGGGATGGAGTAGAAAGCGAATTGGCACGGATTGTCTTGTCAGCGTCAGAACCATATACTTTATTAATCACACCACGCCATTGGGTTGAAAATAATGGAGTATTAATTGATCAAGTGGATGGGTTCCAGAAATTGGGGGGAGGGTGTTCAAAAATCAAGGAATTACTAGAAGTAGGAGTATCTTTAAATCATTTCTCTTATCCTGATTCCCTATCTCGTCCAAAATCACCTGCATCCAGTGAGACGCTTCCCGCATCTGTTCCCTGTTACAGCTGTCCAGCATCTTGAACAGAAGCTGACGGATAAATAAAAAGTCGTATAATTCCCGAAATAATGGAAAATGCTCTTTCAGCGGAATACGGTTTTCGTCCTTGTCCACTGCGTCAAAATGAGTGTGAAACACCACCAGAAGATTGTCCGTTTCCCTTCAATACAATCCACAGATCATAATCCACAGAAGGCTGCTTTTGTGTATCCCAGGCCCAGTCATCGCGGCATCTGGTTATTCCAAAAGAATGATCGTCTTCGTCAATAGATTTATTCACTGATACGTGCTTTAATAGAGATATGAAAATGGAAGCCGAAGCATACCTTAAGAAGGAAACCACATGGAAACCAAAATCAAACTTATGATTCAGGCAAAACCCAAAGATACCGCCGGATGGCCTCATATTAACTTCAATTATAAGCAGGCGGCAGGTCAGATCTGCGAGGCATTGAAACAGCGGATGCCGGACTCCCTTATTGATGCTGCTATCCCACGCGGAAGATCAGAAAGGCGCCTCCGTCCAGACCATGCTTCCCCTGAATCTGCCTGTCACTACATATAAATTATGTACCGACAAAAATGCATTTGCCGTACACAGCGGTATCGCCGTAGGAAATGTAGGCCTGGACAGAGGCTGCAGAACTAAGCTGGCGGCAGAGGCCAATGTTCAGAGCATTATGAGGAACTGGAATATGGATATCTTCGGATGGCACAGAGTCACTGTCTATGGCGACTGGCGGGAGAAACTTCTGAATCTGGCACAGATGAAGGGGATGGATATTTACGAGGAAGATAAGTATTAAGATACTCCACATTTATACGAAAACGGCTGGCCTTTAAAAGCTGGCCGTTATTCCCTGTTTTATTCAAATTCCTTTGCCAAAGCTCTCTCCACAAAAAGAATCGCCGCAACCATTGTCACACATTCCACTGTTACAATTATTCCGCCCAATCCCCCCACAATCTCATCACTTTTTCCCATTGCCGGAAGCATACTGATTACTGACAAAGGCAGCATACCCCACCCAGCCTTCCACCATACCTTCCCGAAATACTGCTGGGCAAAGTCCCATGTTTCCTGATTTTTCCTTGATCGGAAAGTCCGATAGCCATATATTCCGTTTATCTTTTTGGGTGGATTTTTTATGAACACTTTCCCAATCACAATCATCAGTACCGGTATCATAAGATTGCAAATTGTCATAAATATCCAGAATCCCATCAGACGTCACCTTCCTTTTTGCAGTACATGCGGTTCAGCTTATTATGATAGGCAACTATTCCAAATATTCCTCCTATCCCTTCCAGAATACACAAAACCGCTGCTATTTCCCCTCCAAATGGGAAGCCACATACAAAGCAGAGAATAAATCCAATCCCATATAAAATCCACATCATCCCATGTTTCCGATTATAAGCTTCCATATCCGTAATCCGCTCCTTCCTGGGCGGCTCCTCTCCGCTCCAGAAACCAACCGGTTTTTTACTTTTATATTGAACGATCCCCAAGATGATAACAGGTGCTATACTGACCAACAGCAACACAAATGAAAATACGGTTTCGGCGTTCACAAGCGTTCCTCCTATTTAAGGTAACGGCACGCGCCCCTTTGGGGCACCTGCCAAGTCGTCGGAACGATTCCACTGTGAAACTTCGTTTCACAAGCGTTCCTCCTCTATCTAAGGTAACGGCACGCGCCCTTTTGGGGCACCTGCCAAGTCGTCGGAACGATTCCACTGTGAAACTTCGTTTCACAAGCGTTCCTCCTCTATCTCATATATATACCTGCCAGGCGCATGTCTTTGTCATAGGTCAGCCGGTAAGTGGCGCTTACGTTTTCGTAAGTAACTGTCATCTCTCCTACTGCAAAATGCCTGTTTCCCTGTATCAGTTCCATTATATACACTGCACCGAACAATTTCCGGTCTCCCCAGTCATCAGACAGCAATCTTTTTGCATCCCCCATTTTTTCAGCGCTTAGCAGAGTCTGCATCTGTGGAATAGCATTCTCCTGTAAAGCATCATAATCTTCCTCATCCAACAATTCTACGGTCTCCTTCATAGCCGACTCCACCTGTTCCCTGCTAAAATATTTGCTCTGGGAAATATCAACACTTTTAGGAATTATCCAATATACGGCCAATATCAGACAGAGCAATACGCCAACTACAGGCGCCGCCACCATAAAGACTTTGTTCCTGGTATACCGCTTCTGCTCCTCTACGGAAATCGTTTCGTTAAATCCGTCTGCAATTTCCTTCGGCGTTCCCATCTGGGAGAGAATCTCTTCCAACCCCTCCCCCTGTTCTGTCCGCATACGAATGTCCGTCAACAGCTGCTTCTTTATCTCCTTTTTCTTTCTCCTGTCACACTTTATTTTTTTCGCAACGGCATCTGCATATTGTCTCTCATTCATTGCCTAATCCTCCATGATTCTTGCTATTCCGTCGGAAATCCGTTTCCAGACAGCTTCTATTTCTTCAAGCGCGCTTTGTCCCGCCTCGGTGATTTCATAATATTTTCTCGGCACCTGCTTTCCTACGGCTTCGCTCCACTTGCTTACCACCAGATTGTCCTCCTCCAGCCGATAGAGTATGGGATATAAGGTGCCGTCCTTCAATAAAAATATCTCGTCGCTCTTCTCCTTCATCTCCTGAATAATCTGGTATCCATACTTTGCTTCTGATTTCAGCAGCCTTAGAACCAGCATATCCAGAACTCCCTTTTTCATCTGTCTCTCATACTTATCATTCATGATTTCCCTCATATACTTCGTATTACTAAGTATATTATAAAACATAAATACCCAAAAGTCAACCATATCCTAAATGGAAACCTGCCTTCAGCGGCGTATAATGACATTGCCAATGGGCAGTAATAAAAAGAGCCCTGACGCGATTGTCAAGACTCCTCCTTTTTCAATTTCTTCCATCCGGCTGTGCCATTTCTCCAGCCTGGTACTAGTACTGACTTGCGGAAATAACGGTGAATTAAGTGCCTGATGTCTGCGTCATCTGTGCGTCTGCAAAGCGACGGCGTAGTGGTGCCTACGTCTAGCTTTGCAGGCGTGCAGAGGGCGTAGGCAGCGGGTGCTTAATTCACTGGAATTTCCGCAAGACAGTACTAGTACATCGGTCTTCAGCTGCACAGTTCTACAATCACCTGTGCAAAAATCTTTGCGCTGACTACCAGTTCCTCAAGAACCGCAAATTCGTCGGCTCCGTGCATATTGTTGTCTGTCTCCGGCATAGATGCGCCGAAAGCAACACCATTTTTCAGATTATGGACGTATGTGCCCCCGCCCATAGACTGGCACTCTCCCTTACGTCCGGTATAATCCTCATAAACCTTTAAAAGCGTCTGCACGAAATGAGAATTCCCGTCCACATGGTGCGGCTTTTTCATGGATTCATTGTGCAGAGTCAGACCGATAGATGCCATTTTTTCTTTCACTACGTTTAATACATTGTCCTCATTGGAACACACCGGGCAGCGGCTGTCAAAGGTACCATCCAGCTGGTCCTCTGTCACCTTTAACAAGCTAAAGGCCAGAGTTAGCTTCCCGGAAATCTCGTCCTCCATGGCAATTCCAAGGCCTGCGCCATGTACATCTCCATGAGGAATCAGTTCCGACAGCTTTTTAAGAATCTCCACCTGTGTGCAGGGTGCCAGCGGAAGCTTAAGAAGATAGGTCAAAAGACCTGTCAGGGCGTTGTTGCCGTTCTCCGGGTGAGCCGCATGAGAACCGGTCCCCACCGCCGTAATTTTTGTAACGGTTTCCGTGGTCTCCAGCTCAAAATGAACCCCTGTCTCCTTCTCCACCTGATCTGCCGTCTCATCCAGAACATTGCGCTCCAGACCTTCTACAGACGCATACGCCTTGCCCGGAACCACATTCACTTTAATCCCTGCTTCCAGAGATACCAGTCTTGGCAATTTGTTAGACGGTTCAAACTCCCCTGTAAAATGCCCAGCCAATCCGCCCTTCTCCACATTGGTCACCGGAAATGCCGCGTCCGGAGAAAAGCTCATAGGAGCCTCCTTCTCAATACCATAATAATGAACCAGATCCGAACTTCCGCACTCCTCATCCGTCCCCAAAATCAGCCTCACATTTTTAGAGAGAGGAATCCCCAGTTCCTTCACAGCTCTCATGCCATAGAGAGCCGCCACTGCCGGCCCCTTATCATCTGCAGTCCCTCTTCCATACAGCTTCCCATCCTTTAAAACCGGCTCAAAGGGCTCTGTCACCTTCCACCCCTCCCCAGCCGGAACCACATCCAGATGAGCCAGGATATCAAGCTGCTTCTCCTTTTCACTAAAATCCACGGCTCCCACATAATTTTCATAATTACGAATGGAAAATCCATATCCCTCCGCTATGGAGAGCGCTTCTGTCAATGCTCTGGCCGGCCCCCGCCCATAAGGCATTCCCTCTTCATAGGCCATCTTCTGGCTGTCGATTCGGCACAGCGTAAAAATGTCCTCAATCATCTCATTTTTATGCTCTTCAATATACTTCTCAATCTCTTTCCTGTACATGCTCTCTCCCTTTCTATCGAAACATAGACGCCAATGTCTGATTCACCAGTTTCCCGTCAGCCTTCCCTTTTACCCTGGGCATAAGCGCCTTCATAATCTTCCCCTTATCCGCTGCTTTAGGATTCTCAATTCCCAGCTCCCCCAGAACTTCCTCAATCACTTCTTTAATCTGCTCCACGCTCATATCCTCCGGAGCGAACTCCTTATACACGGAAATACGAAAAGCCGCCTCATCCTTTATATCCGCCCTGTCCGCCGGCGCCGTGTCAATGGTCTCCTGGCACTGCTTAATTTCCTTCTTTACAATTGCATTCTCCTCATCCTCTGTCAAAGGCTCCCTCTTATCAATCTGAGCATTCTTGAGAACACTCAAAAGCATGGAAAGCGCATCCTTCCTCGCCTTCTCCTTATTCTTCATAGCCGTCATCATAGCAGCTCTCACAACATCAATCTTACTCATAACTCCTGTCCTCCTATTCATCTGCATATTCATTCCTATGCTCTTTATTTGTTCGCTTTTATGTTTTCCCTCTTCTCCATACCAGTAACGTAGTTCAGGGAAAGAACATGATTCAGAAGGAGCCCGTTGAAAACCGCCGGTGCTTAGCGAGGTCCTTTCGAGCTTAGCGCCGCTGCGCTTTTCACCGAGCGAGAGCGCGTCGACGCTGAATCATGTTCTTTCCCTGAACGGACCCTCTGAGAAATAAAAGCCCTACCCTCTCCCAAACTCACTCAATTTCAACCCCGGATTCCGATCCTCCACCATCCCGATACTCCAGCTGTTCACAAACAAAAGCAGCGGATTATCCTTCAGATCCTTAATCCGTTTCATATCCGAGGTTCCCTGAATCTTCTCCACATTTATCTCATCTTTATTCTCCACCCACCGAATATATTCGTAGGGAAGCCGATCCAGCTTCACCTCCACATTATACTCATTTTCCAAACGATAGGTCAAAACCTCAAATTGCAGCTCTCCGACCACTCCCACAATGATCTCTTCCATACCCGTATTAAATTCCTGGAAAATCTGAATGGCGCCTTCCTGGGCGATTTGGTTCACCCCTTTGATAAACTGCTTCCTCTTCATGGTATCTACCTGCCGCACCCTGGCAAAATGCTCCGGCGCAAAAGTAGGTATCCCCTCAAACTCAAATTTCTCATTGGACAGGCACAGGGTATCCCCAATCGAGAAAATCCCCGGATCAAACACTCCGATGATATCCCCCCCATAGGCCTCCTCCACAATCTTCCTGTCCTGTGCCATCAGCTGCTGAGGCTGGGACAGCCGCAGCTTTTTCCCGCCCTGCACATGATTTACCTCCATACCCGCCTCAAATTTCCCTGACACAATACGCATAAAGGCAATCCTGTCTCTGTGAGCCTTATTCATATTCGCCTGAATCTTAAACACAAACGCCGAAAAGTCCTCCTCAAAAGGATCCACCACTCCAGTTGTGGTCTTCCTGGAAAGAGGCGATGTAGTCATCTGTAAAAAATGCTGTAAAAAGGTTTCCACGCCAAAATTTGTCAAAGCCGATCCAAAAAACACCGGGGAAAGATCTCCCCTCCTGACCCTCTCCATATCAAATTCATCCGCTGCCCCGTCTAACAGTTCAATCTCATCTAACAGCTGCCGGTGATAATCCTGGCCTATAACCGCCTCCACCTCTGTCCCCTCTGCGTCAAAGGATTGGGAAGCCACTTCCTTCTGCCCTCCCATAGCAGCCGTAAAAGTAGTGATTTTTCTCGTATTTCTGTCATAGACACCTTTAAAGTTTTTCCCGCAGCCAATGGGCCAGTTGATTGGGCAGGTACGGATGCCCAGAACATTTTCAATATCATCCATCAGTTCAAAGGGGTCCTTGGCCTCCCTGTCCATCTTATTGATAAAGGTAAAAATAGGAATCTTTCTAAGTACGCAAACCTTAAACAGCTTGATAGTCTGGGCCTCCACGCCCTTAGAGCCGTCAATGACCATCACCGCGCTGTCCGCCGCCATCAGGGTTCGATAGGTGTCCTCCGAGAAATCCTGATGCCCCGGCGTATCCAGAATATTGATACAATAGCCGTCATAATCAAACTGCATAGCAGAGGAGGTGACAGAAATTCCTCTCTCCTTCTCGATCTCCATCCAGTCCGAAACTGCGTGCTTGGCAGCTTTCCGCCCTTTTACCGTCCCCGCCAGGTTGATTGCCCCGCCATAAAGCAAGAATTTTTCTGTCAGGGTGGTTTTCCCTGCATCCGGGTGTGAGATAATGGCAAAGGTTCTTCGCTTCTTTATTTCTTCTGCTGTTGTTGACACGATATCTCCTCCGATTTATCAAAAATTGGTAAAATTGTTCTTATTGTAGTATGAATTTCAGGGAAAGTCAAGGCAGACATTTCCTTTTCCCTGACATTACTATATTAAAAAAGGGTGCTATTTGATAAATTCTGCACCCCTATCTGCCACTATTCAATTTTACTCTTTGATTCTATCAAGCTCCGTGATATTAACCCCGGATGAAGAAAGAATAACCTTTAAGTCTATATGTCTCTTTTTTAAAGACATATAAGCATCATTTCTTTTTCAGCCATATGATTAAATCACCTGCTTTCCTTAGGTCCCACATTGATACAATACAAGTATAACATATTCAGGCAGCAAAGTCTATCTATTATCCCATAAGCAATCCGTTCCCCTTCAAATTCTCAATCCAGGTATGTGCCAGGGAGATCCAGACCTGGGCCTCCGGAATCACCAGCTCCTTTCTCAGAATACCGGACGTCTCCTCATTGGCCAGAGACGAACCATGGGCTCCTCTCGGGAATATGTGAAGTTCAAAGCTCACGCCCGCTTTCCTGAGGGCCGAGGCCAGAAGCAGGCTGTTTTCCACAGGAACCGCCTGATCCGCAAAAGTGTGCCAGATAAATGCCGGCGGTGTATGATCCGTCACCTGCAGCTCCATGGACACCTGCTTTTCCCTCTCCGGACGGTTCCTGCCTTCCCTGTCGCCTTTCAGCGCATCCTCTCCCAGAAGATATTCAAAGGAACCCTCATGAGCGTAAGGACCGCTGGTAATCACCGGATAGCACAGAATCATTCCGTCAGGCCGAATCTCATCCGCCTTTCTCCCTATAGGCCCATAAACAAATTCCTGATTCCAGAAATTCCCCAGGCTGCAGCACAGATGCCCTGCCGCAGAGAATCCGCACACCAGGATTTTCTCCGGATTCACATTCCACCCATTCGAATGCTCCCGAACAATAGCCACAGCCTCCGCCAGTTCTCTGAGGGCCGTAGGGAAATGGTTGGGCTCCACGCTGTAGTCCAGCAGAAAGCTGTGGTATCCCATGGACAAAAACTGCATCACCACCGGTTCCGCCTCCCTGTCCGAACGCATCCGGTATCCCCCTCCCGGACAGACGATGACAGCCGGCCTCTTCTTCTCTAAATCCACACTGACTGCATCCAAAATATAGCTGTGAAGCTTCACTGCTCCAGATACCTGTCCCTCCACCGCAATCTCAAATTCCTCATATCTCATGTCTTTTATCCTCCTAGGTGTTCTCCTCTTTTTCTTAGTCTTGCTTTCTTAGTCCCGCCGCCTTTGTCCATTCTGCCCGCTGCCGCGGCCTCTTAGCTCTCCGGCTCTCCGGTATTTCCGGATCCTTTCTCCGAATCATCTCTCCAGAAAAATCCGGGAGAGAATCCGATCCGCCACCTCTTCCTTGCTCATCTTCCCCAGAGCCTCTTCTCCCTCTCTGGTAATCAGCGTCACCACATTGGTATCTGTTCCGAACCCGGCCCCTTCCTGCTTTAAGCTGTTGGCTACCACCATATCCAGATTCTTTTTCTTAAGCTTCTCCCTGGAATTCTCCACCAGATTCTCCGTCTCCATGGAAAATCCGCACAGAAACTGTCCTTCCTTCTTGCGCTGTCCCAGATACCCCAGAATATCGTCGGTCCGTTCCAGAGGAATATTCAGTTCCCCCTGGTTCTTCTTGATCTTCTCCTGGGCCATCACTGCCGGACGGTAATCTGCCACTGCTGCCGCCTTGATGATGGCATCCTGCTCCTTGCTCTCTAAAAGCACTGCCCGCATCATCTCCTTGGCGCTTTCTACCTCCACTATCTTCACAAATCCCGGCTTCTTGATATGGGCAGGTCCCGTTACCAGAGTCACCTGGGCTCCCCGGCAGGATGCCACTTTTGCAATGGCATATCCCATCTTGCCTGTAGAATGATTGGTAATATACCTGACCGGATCGATGCTCTCTCTGGTAGGCCCTGCGGTTACCAGGACCTTTTTCCCTGTCAGATCCCTGGGATATCCAATCTCATGGATAATTGCCTCCAGCAAAACTTCCGGTTCCGGCATCTTCCCTGCCCCCGTATCTCCGCAGGCCAGGTAGCCCACCGCCGGCTCCAGGATGTGCATGCCGTAGGAGCTGCAGATTTTCAGATTATCCTGAGTAATGGGATTCTCATACATCTGAGTATTCATAGCCGGAGAAATATACTTGGGACATTTGCAGGCCAGAAACGTGGTAGTCAGCATGTCGTCCGCCAGCCCGTGAGCCGCCTTGGCAATCACATTGGCCGTAGCCGGGGCTAGCATAAAGATATCCGCCCTCTTTGCCAGAGCTACATGCTCCACCTGGAATTCGAAATTCCGGTCAAAGGTATCCACCAGACATTTATTGCCTGTCAGGCTTTCAAAGGTCACCGGCGTGATAAACTCCGTGGCGTTCTTCGTCATAATTACCTGAACATCCGCATTCAGTTTTTTTAGACTGCTGGCCAGAGAAGCAATCTTATATGCAGCGATGCTTCCGCTGATTCCCAGAATCACTGTCTTTCCCTTTAACATGTATTTCCTCCGTTGTGTTTTTTATAAAAATATGTTAGATTTATATTGTTTTGGGGATGTGAACCGATGCCGGCGCCATCCTCTTGCCAGATTATATCATAAATAGGTTGGGAAAGAAAGGAGTCTGTCATGATTTTAGCAATCGATATGGGAAACACCAACATCGTTGTGGGAGGAATCGACAACGACAGGACATATTTTGTAGAACGGGTTACCACCAACAGCGGAAAAACAGACCTGGAATATGCGGTAAATATAAAAAGCATTCTGGAGATTCACGGTATCAGTGCCTCCTCCATCGAAGGAGCCATTCTCTCCTCCGTAGTTCCTCCTTTAAACTCCACCATACTCTCCGCTGTAGAGAAAATCTGCGGTTTCCGTCCCATGCTGGTGGGCTCCGGCATGAAAACCGGCCTGAATATCATCATGGATAATCCGAAGACCGTGGGAAGTGACATGATTGTGGATGCGGTGGCTGCCATCAAGGAGTACCCCTGTCCCATCATCATCATCGATATGGGAACCGCCACCACCATGTCCGTGGTGGATGCTTCCGGTAACTATATCGGCGGCGTGATTCTCCCGGGCCTTCGTGTTTCCCTGGATTCCTTAAGCACCAAGGCCGCCCAGCTTCCCTTCATCAGTCTGGATACACCGGGAAATGTCATCGGAAAAAACACCATTGACTGCATGCGCTCCGGCATTCTCTACGGAAACGCCGCCATGATCGACGGCATCATCGACCGTATGGAGCAGGAACTGGGCACGCCTCCGTCCTTAGTATCCACCGGCGGCCTGGCAAAGCTTCTTGTACCCCTGTGCCGTCATACCATTGCCTATGAGGATGATCTGCTGTTGAAGGGGCTTCTGGTTTTATATAATAAAAATAAAGGCTGCTGAGATCAACCGGAAAGGAACAGGCTATTTATAAGGGGATCTATGACAAGACTTCCAGGGCTTCGTTTGTTGATGGTCCTGTAACAGAATATTCGGAGCAAATTCTTTACACCCTGCACTGTTTCTATTATAATAGAAGCAGTTATCACATTGACCAGCTAACCATATTGGAAAGCACCGAAGCTGTCACAGACAACCCTAAGGCCCTGAATCAGATTGTCATAATCAGAAAAGAGAGCGAACGAAAATTATATTAAAAACCGCCTTTGACCCAGGAGTGATTTTACACTGTTCCAGGTCAATATAAACCAAGGAGAAATTATCATGGGGTACTTGTATTTATTGTGTGTTGCTTTGATGTTCAGCTTCGGAGGCACCTGCGTAAAGCTGATCAGCCCGTATTATGCACCTGAATTTATCACCTTCTTCCGTTTTATCACCGGCGTTGTGTTTCTTCTTTTATTAAAGCTGGCAAAACGGCAAAAATTCCCGGAAAACTTCAGGAAGCTTCTCCGGGAAAACTGGAAATGGATTCTGTTTGGCGCCACAGCCAAATGGCTGGCTTATTTTACGGAAAATTACGGTCTGACTCACGGCTTATCCTATGGAAACATCGTAACCCAGCCGGCACAGACTATTTTTATCACCCTTTCCAGCGTCCTTTTATTCCATGAAAAGCTTTCTCCGAGAAAGGTTTTCTGCATTCTCCTGTGCATGGGAGGGGTGCTGTGCATTTCTTTAAACGGACGTCCCATCTCCGTGTTTGTGCAAGGCGGCAACGCATTTCTCATGGTTCTGTTTTTACTGTCTGGCACCTGTGCCGGAAGCCATGTGCTGTCTCAGAAAATGATCGGCGACCGTATGGACATCATAGACAGCAACCTGTCCATTTTTACCGTCTCCTCCATCCTGTCCTTTATTCCCACCATACCGGGAATCGCAAGGGGAGGGCTTACAGCAGTGACTCCTGACTTCTCCTGCCTTATCGCGGTCATCGGCTTCGGTATGATAACGGGGCTGGGATTCTATCTCAACGCCATCGCCTTAAAGCTGGTGCCATTTTATATAGTCCCTGTCATTCAAAGCACCATGGCAATCTTTGCCATCACCTGGGGCATCCTGTTCTTCCATGAGCCCCTCACCGTGTATGTGGTGGCGGGAACCATGGCTTTTATCGCAGGTCTTGTCGGGCTTCAGTGGAAGGCACATACGAATCGGGTGGCTTCTCATCGTACATAAAAGAGAACGGCAGGTTCATTCGTCTGGTACCTCCTCAGTTCCTTGTGTTGTCTGCCACTTTTTCTTCATTTCCGCGGATTATATTCTCACGATAGTCTGCCTGCCTTTCATACCCTTCTGCAATATGAGATGCCTGCCAATAATAATACATCATGACGGTCTGCATAACATTGGCTCTTTTGCCCTGAAGCAGATCTTTACTGACCCTTATGCTTTTTCGGTAAGGTATCTTCTGCTGCTCAGTCTCAATATCATTCTTCCTGCCATTTAAGTCTATCACAAGCCTGGGCATATCCCTGACAATCAGCTTATCATGCAGCACCTGAATCCTGACATTCTCCATGGAACCTCCTCCTATCGATACTTTTCCTTTTTCCATATCTTCTTGCATTGTAAAACATCATAAGGTATTTAAGCTTTTCCCTTGTTGTTTCGGCGATTCTTTCCATTCTTTCTGCCGGCATATGAGTATTGGCCGCCAACAATTGGAATACCTCATCCGGAAATCCTCCCAGCATACATGGGTCTAACAGCCCGTAATTTCCTATATACTGCAGCATATCCACTTCTCTTTTACGAAATGAGATTTGATGTAAATAAAGGGCTTAAAGAGCATGGAAATTCCTGTTCTCCTGCTTTTATCATATCCAGCTCATACGGTACATAATGGAAGATATACCTCCTAAACATATTCGATCATTCCTGTAACCGTATTTACATACACAACCGCAACATCCAGATCCTTATGCTTCAATGCATACAGGCAGTTAAACTTGTCAAGGCCTTCCGGCAATATTTTAAAGGAAATTTTTTTCATCCTTTCTTCCGCATAAATCCATCCAAAAACGTAAATCATTCTGTTATAAGCAAAATGTTGAATCTGGAGGTAATGGATTATGGCGGTATACAAGGTAGAAATCTGCGGAGTAAATACTTCAAAGCTTCCGTTACTGACCAATGAAGAAAAAGAAGGGCTTTTTAAGAAAATCAAGGAAGGCGACATGGAGGCCCGTGAAAAATACATCAAAGGCAACCTGCGCCTGGTTTTAAGCGTGATCCAACGGTTTTCCGGAAGCAATGAAAACGTAGACGATTTATTTCAGATCGGATGCATCGGCCTGATCAAAGCCATTGACAATTTTGACACTTCTCAGAATGTAAAATTCAGCACATATGCCGTGCCAATGATCCTGGGTGAAGTGAGAAGATATTTAAGAGACAATAATTCCATTCGTGTCAGCCGTTCCCTGCGTGACATTGCCTACAAGGCCATCTACGCAAAGGAGGGGCTGACCAGAAAAAACGCCAAAGAGCCTACCCTTATGGAGATCGCCGACGAAATCGGCATCAGCAAAGAAGAGATTACTTATGCCCTGGACGCTATCCAGACTCCGGTCAGTCTCTATGAACCGGTATACACAGACGGCGGAGACCCTCTGTATGTTATGGATCAAATCAGCGATAAAAAGAATCTGGAAGAAAACTGGGTGGAAGATATCTCCTTAAGTGAAGCCATGAAGCGGCTGCCGGAACGGGAACGTCACATTATTGACATGCGGTTTTTCGAAGGAAAAACCCAGACCGAGGTGGCCGAGGAAATCCATATCAGTCAGGCACAGGTGTCACGGCTGGAAAAAAATGCATTGAAAGCCATGCGGAATTATCTGAACTAATTCCTTTGGCATGTAAAGAGAGTTCCCCTGCTGCAGGTCTGCGCACTCCGCTGCGCTGACCGTAGATTGCGCCGGAATGCGTTTACTGCATCCTGTGCGCGTCCTTTAAAGGGAACTCTTCTTATACTTTCACCCAAGCCCATTCTCCTTGTAAAGCAGGTAATAATCAGACTCCAGGTTCTCCATCTGCCTCTGATACCATTTTCTGGCATCATCCAGCCCTTTGTCATAGAGCAAAGGCCCAAGCTGTTCCACAAACAAATCAAAAAGCTGCTGCTGTTCAATAATTCCTATATCCTCTCCCCGCTCATCCAGATAAAACGCTTTAATCTCATCGGATATCCGTTTCTTTTCGTGGTCGGTGAGAGAGATCTTTGAAAGATGTTCTCTTCTGCTTTTCATCGCGCCTTCTCCCTCAATTTTCACAGTACAGCACCAAAGCCTCGTAAGGCTCCAACGCCAATGTCTCTTCCTTTACCTGGCTTCGTTTCACATTGGATATCAGAATCCTCCCCTGGTTAAACTCTGCCGGAATCCGGTACTCTGATTTTTCACCGGTAAAATTGCAGATTGTCAGCAAACGGTCGCCCTCATATTCTCTGGTGTAGACATACAGTTCCCTGCTCTTTGGCAGCAACAGCTCATAGTGTCCGTACACGATTACTCTGTATTCTTTCCTTAAGCGAATTAATTTCTGGTAATAATAAAATATGGAATCATCCTGCTCCAGGGCATTCTTCGCATTGATCTCTTTATAGTTTGGGTTCACCATAATCCAGGGAGTACCCACAGTAAATCCGGCCATCTTACTGTCATCCCACTGAAACGGGGTTCTGGCATTGTCTCTGCTCTTATACCGGATGTATTTAAGGACTGTCTCGGCATCCATTCCTCCTTCTGTCAGTTCCCGAAATGCGTTGATGCTCTCGATATCCCGAAAATCCTCAATTCCCTGGAACGGCACATTGGTCATTCCCAGCTCCTCGCCCTGATAAATGTAGGGCGTTCCCTGCATCATGTGCAGGCAAGTGGCCAGCATTTTGGCGCTTCTCTCCCGGTAAACCGTGTCGTCTCCAAGGCGGGAAACGATTCTTGGCTGATCGTGATTATCCCAGTACAGGCTGTTCCACGCCTTTCCGTCCAGCTCACACTGCCACTTGCTTAATGTCTCCTTTAACTCTACCAGATCAATTTTTTTGTCATTCCACTTAAAGGTCTCTCCGCCATCTAAATCCACATGCTCAAACTGAAATACCATATTTAACTCCGAGCCATCCAAAGAAGCATACTTTTTCGCTTCCTCCACTGTCACTCCGGAAGCTTCTCCTACTGTCATAATATCATATTTTGACAGCACCTTCTGATTCATCTCTCTCAAAAATTCATGAACTCTGGGACCATTGGCCGTATAGGGACCAGCATTTCCATAAGAAGATTTTTCCCTGGCCGGACCATCTGGAAAGCTCTGCACCTTGGAAATCAGGCTGATAACATCCATGCGGAATCCGTCAATCCCTTTTTTCAGCCACCAGTCCATCATGGAGAATACTTCCTCCCTGACCTTGTCATTTTCCCAGTTTAAATCCGGCTGCTTTTTGGAAAACAGGTGAAGGTAATACATCTGTGTCTGTTCCTCATACTGCCAGGCAGAACCGCTGAAAAATGAACCCCAGTTATTTGGCTCCTGCAGTTTTGTACTGCCATCGCCATTCTCCCCCTTTTGTCTCTCAACCCTTTTTCCTTCCCGCCATATATAGTAATCCCGATATGGATTATCCTTGGACTTCCGGCTTTCAACAAACCAGGGATGCTCATCCGACGTATGGTTCACCACCAGATCCATGACAATACGGATTCCCCGTTTGTGGGCTTCTGACAGCATCCGGTCAAAGTCCTCCATAGTTCCAAACTCCGGCATAATAGCCTGATAATCGCTGATGTCGTAACCATTGTCATCATTGGGAGACTGATAAACCGGCGACAGCCAGATCACATCAATCCCTAGTTTTTTAAGGTAATCCAACTTCTGGGTAATCCCGTTAATATCCCCGATCCCGTCTCCGTTGCTGTCCATAAAGCTTCTTGGATAAATCTGATACACAACACTTTCCTTCCACCACATCTTAGACATACACACCCTCCTTTTAATTTTCCATGCTCTCAATCAACTGCCAGATTTCTTCTCTCCCCTGCTTCGTCTCTGCAGAAAACGGAATCAGAATATCCTCCCTCTCCATTCCCAGGCCTGTCCGCAGCAACTTCACCTGTTTCTGTATCTGACTGCGCTTAATCTTATCCAGTTTGGTTGCAATGACTATAGGATGAAATCCATTACGGACAATCCAATCATACATGGTCTTATCATTTACCGACGGTTCATGCCTGATATCCACCAACAGAAACACACAGCGAAGCACAGAAGATTTGCGGAGATAATTCTCCACCATCTTCCCCCATTTTTCCTTTACTTCCACTGCAGCCTTCGTATACCCGTAGCCCGGAAGATCCACAAAATAGAGCAGGTCATTCACACGATAAAAATTAATCGTCTGAGTCTTCCCCGGCTGTGAAGAGGTCCTTGCCAGAGATTTTCGATTCAGCAGTCCATTAATCAGGGAAGACTTTCCCACATTAGATTTTCCCGCAAATGCAAACTCCGGCTGTTCATGCTCCGGCAGCCTGCTGGTAATCCCGCATACAGTCTCCAATTCCGCTTTCTTAATAATCATGGCCCATCTCCCTTCAAATCTAAAATACTTCCCATATCCTGATATTACACCAACGCCTCCCTCAACACATCCCCCATCTCTTTTACATACACAATCTCCAATCCCCTGGTAATCTCCTTCGATAATTCCCCAACATCCGGACGGTTCTTATCCGGCACCAGCACCTTCTTCATATGTGCCATCTGCGCCGCAAGAATCTTCTCTTTCAATCCCCCGATAGGCAATACCCTCCCTCTCAGGGTAATCTCTCCGGTCATGGCCGTCTTACAATCCACAAGACGCTCCGTCACCGCCGAAATCATAGCCGTCGCCATGGTAATCCCCGCCGACGGGCCATCCTTGGGCACTGCTCCTTCCGGGATATGAATATGGAGATCATGTTTCTCAAAAAAATCATCACTTATCTGATACTTGGGGCCAACGGACCGAACGTAAGTCAAAGCGATTTGAGCGGATTCCTTCATCACGTCCCCCATCTGTCCCGTCAGCTTTAATTCACCCTTTCCTGGCATCACATTAACCTCGATCTGCAGGGTATCTCCCCCTACACTGGTCCAAGCCAGTCCCCGCACAACGCCAATCTGGTCCTCCTCATTGGCATCCTCAAAGGAAATCCTCTCTTTCCCCAGATATTTTTCCAGATTGGACTCCATCACGCGAATTCCTGCTTTTTTATTCTCCAGATACTCCCTGGCCGCCTTCCGGCAAATGTCCCCGATTCTGTGTTCCAGATTCCGAACTCCTGCTTCTCTTGTGTAATTATGGATAATCTTCCTGAGTGCGCTGTCACTGATAACCAGCTGCTTTTTTGGCAGACCGTTTTTCTCCATCTGCTTTTTCACCAGATAGTCTTTGGCAATATGGAATTTTTCATTCTCGGTATAACTGTTGATTTCAATCATTTCCATCCGGTCCAAAAGAGGCCTGGGAATGGTCTGTGTCGTGTTGGCCGTAGCGATGAACAATACCTGGGATAAATCAACAGGCGTCTCCACATAGTGATCCCTGAACTTCATATTCTGTTCCCCGTCCAAAACCTCCAAAAGCGCGGAGGAGGCATCTCCTCTGTAGTCCGTGCTGATCTTGTCAATCTCGTCTAAGAGCATCAGAGGATTGCCTACCCCAGCCTGACGAAGCCCCTCTACCAGGCGTCCCGGCATAGCGCCGATGTAAGTCTTCCGATGTCCCCGGATCTCTGCCTCATCCCGGATGCCTCCTAAACTGATGCGGACATATTTTTTGTTTAATGCTCTGGCTACGGAACGGGCGATGGATGTCTTACCGGTTCCGGGAGGACCTACCAGACAAAGAATCGGCCCTGTTCCCTTCTTCGTCAGACTGCGGACAGCCAGATATTCCAACACCCGCTCTTTCACCTTTTCCAGGCCATAATGATCCTCATTCAGAATCTGCTGGGCATGGTGAATGTCATGATTGTCCTTAGAGACCTTTTTCCATGGAAGTTCCAGCAGGGTCTCAATATAGTTCCGAATTACATTGGCCTCCTGGCTGCTTCCCGGCATGTCTTTTAACCGGTCTATCTCCTTTTGTATCTTTTCCTTTGTCTCCTTGTCGGCCTTTAACTGTTCCAGCTTCTTTTCATATTCTTCGGCATCGCCGGAGGGACTGCTCTCCCCCAGTTCTTCCCGGATGATGCGCATCTGCTCCCTTAATATGTAATCCCTCTGGTTCTTATTGATTGCAGACTTCACCTTATTTTGAAAGTCCTGTTTGATCCGCCCCACTTCAATCTCCGTAAACAGATGACGGACCAGTGCTTCATACCTTTCTGCTGTTCCCATAGCCTCCAAAAATTCCTGCCGGGTCAGATAATCCCAGGAAAGCTGCTGACAACTCTGGTCTATTAGCTGATCCAGGTCCTGGAGTGTTAGAAGACCAGGCAGAACCTCCTTGGCAAATCTGGGATAACTCCCCCCATACTCCTCCAGCTTACTTTTAAGCACCTGAAGCATGGCGTCTTTCGCCCCGTACTCCAGATCATTTTCCTCTTCCACAACAGTCTCCACCTGCCCGGTGAGCATGGAACCGTCTGTTTCCAGAGACAGAAGCTGCGCCCTCTCAATTCCCTCTACCATGGCGCGAATGACTCCGTTTGGCATCTTTACCAGCTGCCTCACAAGAGCAATGGTTCCCACATGGTACAAATCTTCCATACCCGGTTCCAGTACCTCCGGATTCTTTTGTGTTACAAGAAACACCTTCTGGCTGCCCTCCATGGCTTTCTCAACTGCCGCCACAGATTTTTTTCTGCTTATATCAAAATGGATCATCATCTCCGGAAAAACCGTCAGCCCGCGCAGAGCAATGACCGGTATTGTTATGGCTGTCTCCTCCATTTTTTCCTCCATTCCATATATGGAGCACTCTCGAAACTTCCCTGCGCCCATCTTTGCGGCTGAGTTTCCGAGACTGCTCATATGCTTCACATCCTTGTATCTCCCTGTTCTTTCCTCATCATATAGGATTCTTATTCCATTGCATATGATAGAAAAAGATGGGATTAAAGCTTCTCCCATCTTTTTATTGAATACTCTCGAAAATGCTGTGCTGCGTGTACTGTTGTCTTACCATTCAATCATTATGCAATTTCACCAGACCGCTCTTTTTTCAGCCTCTGGGCCATATTTTTTCTAGGCACTGCGGCATCCCGATAAATAATCTCCGGATCACCCGTCTTATCTACTACGGATTTTGTAATTGTACAGATGCCGATGTTATTGTCTGATGGTATCTCATACATCAGATCCATCATAACGGATTCCATAATGGAACGAAGGCCTCTGGCTCCTGTCTTTCTCTCTGTAGCCAGCTTAGCCACCTCCCGCAATGACTCATCGGAAAATTCCAGCTTCACATCATCATACTCGAACAGCTTCTGATACTGTTTCACCAGAGCATTTTTCGGTTCTTTCAGAATACGCAGAAGCGCCTCCTCCGACAAAAGCTCCAGAGATACTGTCACCGGCACACGCCCGATAAATTCCGGAATCAGACCAAACTTCATCAGATCCTGAGGCTCTACCTGTTTCAGCAGCTTATCCAGGTCCGTATTATTTTTATCCACAATCTCCGCATTGAATCCAATGGAACCAGTGCTTAAACGGCGTTCGATAATTTTCTCCAGACCGTCAAAGGCGCCGCCGCAGATAAACAGAATATTCGTGGTATCTATCTGAAGCAGTTCCTGGTGAGGATGCTTTCTTCCTCCCTGAGGCGGAACACTGGCTGTGGTTCCCTCCAGAATCTTCAAAAGCGCCTGCTGCACACCCTCTCCGGATACATCTCTTGTGATGGAAACATTCTCCGACTTTTTCGTAATCTTATCAATCTCATCAATGTAGATAATACCGTATTCTGCCTTCTGAATGTCATAATCCGCAGACTGAATCAGCTTTAACAGAATATTCTCTACATCTTCTCCTACGTATCCCGCCTCAGTCAATGCAGTTGCGTCTGCAATGGCAAAAGGCACATTCAGAATCTTGGCAAGGGTCTGTGCAAGATAGGTTTTACCGCTGCCAGTAGGCCCTAACATCAAAATATTGCTCTTCTGTACATCCACATCCATCTTTTTCATGGAAGTAACGCGCTTATAGTGATTGTAGACGGCCACAGACAACACCCGTTTCGCTGCTTCCTGGCCAATCACATATTCATCCAGAAATGCTTTGATTTCCTTAGGTTTTAACAGATTGATCTCGCCTAATCCTTCTGCTGCCTCACCATCTTCTTCCAGTTCTTCCTCCAGGATTTCCGAACACAGGTCGATACACTCATCACAGATAAAGACATTATTGTTACCTGCGATTAATTTTCTTACCTGGTCCTGGCTCTTTCCACAAAAGGAACAGCGAATTCTATCATCAATTCTGCCTGGCATTTTATACTTCATCTCCTTTTACTGCCTCTTAATGTTTCGAAATTACGGCATCAACCAAACCATATGTTACAGCTTCTTCCGCAGTCATATAATTATCCCGCTCCGTATCCCGCTGGATCACTTCGATGGGCTGGCCGGTGTTAGCCGCCAGAATCTCATTTAGTTTCTTCTTCGTACGAAGGATCTGTTCCGCCACTATCTGAATCTCCGTAGCCTGACCTTTGGCGCCACCGGAAGGCTGGTGAATCATCACCTCCGCGTTGGGAAGAACGAATCTCTTTCCCTTCACTCCGCCTGCCAGAAGAAAGGCTCCCATGCTTGCCGCCATGCCAATACACACAGTAGACACATCGCACTTAATGTAATTCATCGTATCATAAATGGCCATACCTGCCGTCACGGAACCGCCCGGGCTGTTGATATACAGATTAATATCTTTTGCCGGGTCTTCTGACTCCAGGAACAAAAGCTGGGCCACTACCAGACTTGCCGTCACATCATTTACCTCTTCTCCAAGAAAGATAATTCTCTCTTTTAAAAGACGGGAATAAATATCATAGGAACGTTCGCCTCTGCTGGTGGATTCTATTACATAAGGTACCAAACTCATCTCTAATCCTCCTCAACTGTGACAGATTCACTCTCTTTGCTGTCACCTTTCACCTCTCATACAGGAAACGGATTATACCAGTTCCGCCTCTGCAACAAGGAAATCGATTGCTTCCTGAACAGCCAGATCTTCTCTCATCTGCTTCAGTTCTCTCTCTCCCATGATTTCCTTTACTTTCTCTATATCCATCTTGTAGCTGTCTGCCATCTTCTTAAGTTCTTCTTCCACTGCCTCATCGGAAATATTGATATCCTCTGCCTTTACCACAGCCTCCAGAACCAGTCTGGTGCGGATGCTCTTCTCTGCCTGCGGCCTGGTCTGCTCCTTAAGGCTTTCCAGAGTCATGCCGGTATACTGCATGTACTGCTCCAGAGACATCCCCTGGCTCTGCATTCTGCGGGCATAGTCATTGATCATATTCTGCACCTGAGTCTCCAGCATCTTCTCCGGAATCTCCATAGATGCATTCTCAACTACCTTCTCAACCACCCGATTCTCATTCTCCGTAGCGGCGTCCTTCTGCTTTCTCTCCAAAAGCTTTGACCGAATATCTGTCTTGTATTCATCTAAAGTGTCAAATTCTGAGACTTCTTCCGCAAATTCATCATTTAACTCCGGAAGTTCCTTCATCTTAATCTCTTTTACCGTAACCTTAAACACAGCCGGTTTCCCTGCCAGTTCTTTGGCATGATACTCTTCCGGGAACGTCACATTCACTTCGCACTCTTCGCCGATATTTTTTCCGATCAGCTGCTCTTCAAAGGTATCGATGAAAGAATGGGAGCCGATAGTCAAAGGATAATCCTCGCTCTTGCCGCCCTCAAATCTCTTGCCGTCTACGTATCCGTCAAAATCAATCACCGTCTGGTCGCCGTCCTGTACCGGTCTGTCCTCAATGGTTAAAAGTCTGGAGTTCTGATTCTGTACTCTCTTTAACTCGTTCTCCACGTCTTCATCCGTTACTTCTGCGGAAGCTTTCTCTACCTGAATACCCTTATAATCGCCTAAGGTTACTTCCGGTTTTACGGCTACGGTGACAGTATAGATAAATGGCTTGCCTTTCTCAATCTGTACAATGTCAATCTCCGGTCTTGATACAATCTCCAGAGCGCTTTCTTTTGCTGCTTCCGGGTAGGACTCGTCTAATACAAGGTTGGCTGCTTCCTCATAGAAAACTTCCGGACCGTACATCTTTTCAATCATAGCCAAAGGAGCTTTGCCTCTGCGGAAACCTGGAATGTTGAAACGGTTTTTATTCTTGTTAAAGGCGGTCTTGATTGCCTTCTCTAAATTCTCAGCTGGCACTTCCACGGTCATCTTTGCCATGTTCTTCTCTAAATTCTCTACTTGTAAACTCATCTTTATGGGCTCCTCCTTGGGCCTGACCCACAGCGATGTTCTTGCGCTCGGCGCGACGAATACGCGTCGTC
>CAJUPP010000060.1 GCA_910588325.1 uncultured Hungatella sp. | reverse complement strand
CGCAGTCGATGCAGCAGCAGATTACTTCATAATCAAAATGCTCTTTCAGCCAGGGGATAATGGCTGTGGTGTCCAGGCCGCCAGAATAGGCAAGTATAACTTTCTCTTTCATTGTATGTCCTCCTAAAATGAACGTTTTTATTATTTTCAAATGAACATTCATAAATATACAACATTTCTCTGGAAAATGCAAGATATAAGTTATTTTATTTGAAAATAGTGTTGCATAATATGCATAAACAATGTATAATTATGCCATTGCCGACTTTCTGAAAAGAACCTGACGGATGAAAGGGAGACAGGGAAGATGGTAAATATTATTTTTATGCTTTTCAAGCGGAGGAAAAGTATTTATAATAAGGAGCGAGGCAAAATCGATATGGAAATTGATGGTTTGAAAAGAAAATAAAATCAGGGAGAGAATGATATGATTAAAGCGGGAATTATCGGCTCCACAGGATATGCAGGCGGCGAGCTGGCAAGGCTTCTGCTTCAGAGGGATGATGTGGAGATTAAATGGTATGGTTCGAAGAGTTATGTGGAGCAGAAATATGCATCCATTTATCAGAATATGTTTCAGATTGTGGATGACAGATGTATGGATGATAATATGAAAGAACTGGCAGAGAAAGCGGATGTGATTTTTACGGCCACACCTCAGGGACTGTGTGCTTCTTTAATTAATGACGAGATTCTGGCAAAAACGAAGGTGATTGACTTAAGTGCAGATTTCCGGATTAAGGATGTGGCGGTTTATGAGGAATGGTATAAGATTAAGCATCCGTCGCCGCAGTTTATTGAGGAAGCGGTCTATGGACTGCCAGAGATTAACAGGGAGAAGATTAAAGGGGCACGGCTGATTGCAAATCCGGGATGTTATCCGACCTGTTCTACATTGGCGGTTTATCCGTTGGCTAAAGAGGGACTGATTGATATGGATACGTTGATTATCGATGCAAAGTCCGGAGTATCGGGAGCAGGCAGAGGAGCTAAGGTGGACAATCTGTACTGTGAGGTAAATGAGAGCTGTAAGGCGTACGGAGTGGCATCCCACCGCCATACGCCGGAGATTGAGGAACAGCTGTCCTATGGGGCTGGGAAAAAGGTGGTGCTTAATTTTACTCCCCATTTGATTCCGATGAATCGGGGCATTCTGATTACTGCCTATGCATCTCTCACTGGGAATGTCTCCTATGAAGAGGTGAAGTCGGTGTATGACAGGTATTATGGGGATGAGCAGTTTGTAAGAGTGCTGGACAGGGATGTGTGTCCTCAGACCAGATGGGTGGAAGGCAGCAATTTTGTGGATGTGAATTTTAAGATTGATCCCAGAACAAAACGGGTGATTATGATGGGAGCTATGGATAATGTGGTGAAGGGGGCAGCAGGACAGGCAGTTCAGAATATGAATCTGCTGTTTGGACTGCCAGAGAATACGGGGCTTAGACAGATTCCTTTGTTTCCGTGATAGGATGGCTGCTTTATCTGTCAAAGCCGGACATCTGCGTAAGGAAATTGTCATGTTGTAGCTGTCCGCTGAAAAAAAGGAAACAGGAGCATTTTGATTATGGCAGGAACGATGAGCATCAATATCCGTGTGATGACACCGGAGGATTACAATAAGGTTTATAAGCTGTGGCTAAGCATTAAGGGGTTTGGAATTCGTTCGATTGATGACTCCAGAGAAGGCGTGGAGCGTTTTTTGAGACGGAATCCCACCACCAGCGTGGTGGCAGAGCAAAACGGGCGGATTGTAGGCTCAATTATGTGCGGACATGACGGGCGAACAGGGTGCTTCTATCATGTTTGTGTTGCCAGAGATTATCGGAAACATGGCGTCGGATATCGTATGGTGCGTTTTGCCATGAGAGCGCTGATTGAGGAAGGCGTCAGTAAGGTGACACTGATTGCTTTTAAAGAGAATGAGGTTGGAAATGCATTCTGGCAGAGTCTTGGATGGACTGGCCGGGAGGACGTGAACTATTATGAGCTTATACTAAATGATCAAAATATAACTAATTTTGTGAAGTAGGAGGAGATTATGAAGATTATAGACGGAGGAGTAACTGCGGCAAAGGGTTTTTTGTCAGCAGCTACAGCGGCTGGCATTAAATATAAGGACAGAATGGATATGGCTATGATTTACAGCCAAAAGCCATGTGTGGCTGCGGGAACATTTACCACCAATATCGTGAAGGCGGCACCGGTGAAATGGGATCAGCAGGTTGTATATCACTCTGACAGCGCCCAGGCTGTGGTAATTAATGCCGGGATTGCCAATGCGTGTACCGGAGAAGAGGGATATGGGTACTGCAAGGCTACAGCGGATGCAACGGCAAAGATTCTGGGAATTCCGGCAGATGGAGTTTTAGTTGCCTCCACAGGTGTGATTGGGATGCAGCTTCCTATAGACAGGATTGTGGCCGGTGTAAAAATGATGGCACCGGCTCTGGATGGAAGTCTGGAAAGCGGTACCAAATCGGCGAAGGCAATTATGACTACGGACACACAGAAGAAGGAAGTGGCTGTTCAGATTGAGGTTGGCGGAAAGACCGTTACCATTGGAGGAATGTGCAAGGGGTCCGGTATGATACACCCCAATATGTGTACGATGCTGGGATTCGTAACCACCGATGCGGCGATTTCCAAGAAGATGCTGCAGCAGGCTTTAAGCGAGGACGTGAAGGACACGTACAACATGGTTTCCGTAGACGGGGATACTTCTACCAATGATACGGTGATTTTGATGGCTAACGGTATGGCCGGCAATCCGGAGATTACAGAAAAAAATAAGGATTATCAGACATTTAAAGAGGCACTTCATGTGGTAAATGAGACACTGGCAAAGAAGATTGCAGGGGATGGAGAGGGCTGTACGGCACTGTTTGAGGTGAAAGTAGTTGGAGCGGCCACAAAGGAACAGGCAGTGACCCTTTCAAAGTCTGTAATTACTTCTAATCTGACAAAAGCAGCTATTTTCGGGCATGATGCCAACTGGGGAAGAATTTTATGCGCCATGGGATATTCCGGAGCTCAGTTTGATCCGGAAAAGGTGGATTTATTCTTTGAAAGTGCCGCAGGCAGGATACAGATTATTGAAAATGGGGTGGCGGCAGATTATAGTGAAGAGGAAGCCACAAAGATTTTATCCCAACCGGAAGTAACAGCCATTGCGGACATTAAGATGGGAGACGTCACGGCCACGGCCTGGGGCTGTGATTTGACATTCGATTATGTGAAGATTAATGCGGACTACCGTTCTTAAGCGGACCTTTATGTATAATTAAAATTATGGAGGCATATAAACATGGAATTAGACCATAGTATCATGCAGAAGGCAGAAGTCCTCATTGAGGCTTTGCCCTATATTCAGAGATTCAACCGGAAGATTATTGTAGTAAAATACGGCGGCAGCGCCATGGTGGATGAGAGTCTGAAACGTCATGTGATTCAGGATGTGGTTCTTTTAAAGCTGGTTGGATTTAAACCAATCATTGTCCACGGCGGCGGCAAGGAAATCAGCAAATGGGTAGGCAAGGTCGGAATGGATCCTCATTTTGTAAACGGACTTCGTGTAACCGATGAACCTACCATGGAGATTGTTGAGATGGTTCTGGGCAGGGTCAATAAAAGCCTGGTACAGCTTGTCAATGAGCTGGGGGTGAAAGCAGTCGGCATCAGCGGAAAAGACGGTACGATGTTAAAATGTGAGAAAAAGTATTCCAAAGGTGAGGACATCGGATTCGTAGGCGAGATTACACAAGTGAATCCAAAGGTGATATATGATTTGCTGGAAAAGGATTTTCTACCTATTATATGTCCTGTTGGATTTGACGATAATTACTTTACATACAATATCAATGCGGACGACGCGGCCTGCGCCATTGCCAGGGCGGTAAAGGCGGAGAAGCTGGCATTCCTTACAGATGTGGAGGGATTGTACCGCGACTTTGAGGATAAGTCTTCCCTGATTTCGGAGATGGAAGTGGATGCCGCACAGGAATTCGTGGACAGCGGTTCCCTGGGAGGAGGGATGCTGCCGAAACTGCAAAACTGCATCGATGCCATCCGTGACGGGGTTTCCAGAGTGCATATTCTGGACGGACGGATTCCCCACTGCCTCCTTTTGGAAATCTTTACCAACAAAGGAATCGGAACGGCTATTTTGAACAGAAAGGAGGAGCATTATTATCATGCAGAATAAATTAGAGACAATCGAAAATGCAGAGCAGGTTTTATATAAGACATACAACCGGTTCCCTGTGGTCTTTGATCATGGAAACGGGGTGCATCTGTACGATTCGGAAGGAAAAGAGTATCTGGATTTCGGTGCGGGAATTGCCGTAGCCGGACTGGGATACAATGATCCGGAATATACGCAGGCATTGACAAAGCAGGCCGGGAAACTGCTGCATACATCGAACCTGTTTTACAATCAGCCGGCAGTGGATGCAGGGCAGAAGCTGTTAAAGGCTGCGGAGATGGAAAAGGTGTTTTTTACCAACAGCGGAACCGAGGCCATTGAGGGAGCATTAAAGATTGCCAAGAGGTATGCGTTTAATCGGGACGGGCATGGAGGACATGAGATTATCGCCATGAAACATTCCTTCCACGGGAGAAGCCTGGGGGCTCTGTCTGTGACGGGCAATGACCATTATCAGGAGCCCTTTGCACCGCTGCTTCCGGGAATCCGTTTTGCCAGTTTTAATGATTTGGACAGTGTGAAGGAACTGGTGAATGAACATACATGTGCCATTCTTATGGAGACGATTCAGGGCGAGGGCGGCATCTATCCGGCTACGGAAGAGTTTTTAACGGGGGTACGGAAACTGTGTGATGAGCATGGGATGCTGCTGATGTTGGACGAGATTCAATGCGGCATGGGAAGAAGCGGCTATATGTTTGCATGGCAGAAATACGGGGTGAAGCCGGATGTGATGACTGTGGCTAAGGCTCTTGGAAATGGTGTGCCCATCGGTGCATTTTTGGCCTGCGGGAAAGCTGCTACGGCTATGCAGCCGGGGGACCACGGTACCACTTACGGCGGCAATCCCTTTGTGTGCGCTGCTGCGGACAAGGTGCTGGAGCTGTTTGAGAAGAGGCAGATTACAGAGCATGTGAAGGAAATCGGCGGTTATCTGTGGGAGAAGCTGGAGCAGTTTGTGAAAGACCATGATTGTGCTGTAGACCATCGCGGAATGGGACTTATCCAGGGTGTGGAATTTAACAGGCCCGCAGGGGAGATTGTGAAGAAAGCGCTTTTGGAAAATCGGCTGGTGCTTATCAGTGCCGGAAGCAATGTGATTCGGTTTGTGCCGCCACTTGTAATTTCCAAAGAGGATGTGGATATGATGGTGGAAAAACTGAAGAAATCTTTGTAGATGGATGAAGAGATTCCGGGGAGATATTGAAGATATAAGGCAGGAGAATTATGAACCAGGGGATAAATGGACAGAAGAAACAGATTACGACCAAACAGAAGAAGAAAAATGCGGTTACAGGAATTGTCTTAGGAGCAATACTATTGATTTTTGGAGCGATTCTCACAGTCACAGGAATGTTTTTTTCTATAGATGCAGGGGTGGAAGCTCGGAAAAGTCAGGCAAGAGAGACGTCTTTCGATCCGTGGGAGACAGGAAGTGCTATCCAGGCTTCCTATAAAACCATAGATGTGGTAGGGCTTACTTATGATTTTGCGGTAGATTTTAAGGAGACGTATCATTACTATTTTGCATTTGATGAACAGGGACATTCCGTCATTGTAAAGATGAAGGGAGAGCTGACGCCAGAGCATCAGGCGCTGGTGGACTATCTGTTTGGCGATGAGACGGTGGAGATGCCAGAGCCGGTTCGTATCCGCGGCGTGGCAACTCTGATTGAGGATGATATTCGGGATTTTGCCATAGAGTATATGAATGAATTGTATGACGAGGAGTTTCTGAATGAAGATAATTTTAAAGATTATCTGGGTATGACATTTTTGGATACCACCGAAAAGCCTGTAGGCCATGGGGACTACTCTACAGGATATGTATTTTTAGGATTGGGATTTTCTTTTTTGGCAATCAGCGTGCTTTTGCTGGTTTTGAATATCAGAGGACATAAAGCGGCTGTTCTGGCGGAGGAAAAAGAAAAGACTCTTTTGAGCCAGATGAGTACATATTCCAGTGATGCCCCGTCTCCGGTTACACAGGGTATGCCGGATCTGCAGGATGTGATAGACAGAAATCCGCCTGAGACACAGGAAGATGAGTTGAAAAAAATGATTCAGGAGCCGAAAGAAGAGAAACGGAGTAATGTTTTCCTGGGGATCATCGGTGCTGTCGGAGGCTCTCTGGTTGGAGTGGCTTTATGGCTGGTTATCAGTATGGTAGGCTTTATTGCCGGAATCGCCGGATTTCTCATGTTGAAGTTTGCCCTTTTGGGATATCAGAAATTATCCGGGAAGCTGGATAAGAAAGGGGCTATTATCAGTTTGTTTGTGGCTGCATTTATGGTGTTTGGAGCCAATGTGCTGGATTTTGTGATATCTATCTGCAAGGCATATTTTCAGTTTGAAGCCAGCTTCGACACGATTCGGTTTGTGGTTATGAATTTTGTCGGTTTGATGACAGAATATGATATGTGGAGAGGATTCTGGGTGAATCTGGTTATCGGATACGGTCTGTCTATCTGGTCCAGCTTTTCTCTCATTGGTTCTATTCTCCGTTACAAGGAGGGGGATGGGAGATGATATTCATAGGGAAAGAGAATGTATCAGGAATTTTGGATAAAGGTATAAAGGCTGCGGCAGTTTGTGAAAGCGGAGAGACCGTTGTGTTTGAGACAAGGGACTGCTATGATGACGCGGTGGTCAGTGAGGAAAGACCTTTGGGAGATAAGGATAATCCCATTGAAAATCCTGCAACAGGGCCTCTCTATGTAAAAGATGCTCTGCCTGGCGATGTGCTGAAGGTGGAGATTCTGGATATTCAGGTAAGGAACTGGGGAGTTATGAGGTCCTCTGCAAGCTGCGGTGTATTTCATGAAGATTTTTCGGAGCGCACTGCCAGGATTTTTCAATTGGAAAATCGGGAGCTTAAAGATGGAAAACCGGCGGAAGTTTGGTTTGACGACACATTGAAACTGCAACTGGACCCTATGATCGGAGTGATCGGAACGGCTCCGGCGGGGGATGGGATTACAACGGATACACCGAACAGCCATGGAGGAAATATGGACTGCCGGAAGATTGTAACGGGCACTACTTTATATCTTCCGGTAAATGTAGAGGGCGCACTGCTTTCCATGGGAGACTTGCATGCTCTCATGGGAGACGGTGAGGTACTGATCTGCGGCCTGGAGACAGGCGGAAATGTTACGGTAAGGGTCAGTGTGCTGAAGGAAAGCGGGTTAAAGGGAGTCAGAATACCAACACCTTTTTTAAACTGCCGGGGAGATGTGATGACAATTCAGTCTGCAGGGACCCTGGATGAAGCCGGAGAGATGGCGGCGAAAGCCATGAAAGAATTTGTAAAGGCGGCTGCAAAGAAGGACGATCTGGAGGCAGGAATGCTGATGTCTCTGCTTTCCAATATGGCAGTATGCCAGGTGGTGGATCCGTTGAAAACTGTGAGAATGGAATTCCCTCTGAAGGTGCTGGAGGCGTATGGGTATGTGCTTCCATAGGGATATACGGCTGGAGTGTCAGGAAGGCGGCTGATAAAAAGAAAAATTTACTTTTTTTTAAATTCTACTGTACAAAATCGAAATTTTGTGATAATCTGTTATAGAAATAAATCTGCGGTTTCTATTGGATGAGACAGCAGATGGGATGGGGCATTAGCGCAGTTGGGAGCGCGTTTGAATGGCATTCAAAAGGTCGTGGGTTCGAATCCCATATGCTCCACGAAAGAGAATCCCTTGAAAATACCAGGTATTTTGTAAATTCTGGGTTTTCAGGGATTTTTTTGTATATAACAAAGTCAGAATATTCGATTGTGCGGTATGACGGTCCCATCAACAATCCACAAAAATTTTAGGGCTCCTTCTTCTCAATTTTTGCATCATAACTCATGATTCTGCTTAACTGCTCCTTCAGCTTCCTGTTCTCAACACTGAGCACAATCATCTCCTGATACATTTTCTTCAATTGTTCACATGTCTTTCCACACTCATCACATGTCATATCGCAATACACATCCATATCCCTATCATCAAGAAACTTTTCTGCGTCCACTTCTTCCTCCTCTTCTTTGCTTAAATAGCGATAAAAGAGACCAAAAAATTCCTTGTTTGTTGGACGGCTTATAAATTCATTTCCACTGATTTCATACAGTAATTTAAGATTATTAGTTTTCCAGATAGTCGAGACAGCTGTTCTAATGGCACGTTCAACACATACTGAAGAAGTTTGAAATTTCTTAGCAATATCAATATAAAGTGTTTTTGTAATAAAGTCCAGATATGATGGATTTTTCTGTAGGAGCATCATCCCGTATACAATATAGCGATATCCGCAGAGTGTTGTTTTTAATCCTAATTTCCTAAGAATAAGTTTTATCCCACCATAGGAATACATTGCAATCCCACCAAAAACATATGATGGAAATATCTTAAAACGTAAAATTCATGAAATCAACAAAAGTCGTTCGACAATTTCTTGTCGAAATATAGAGTATCCTTATATGAAACAAGGGAGCACATTGTACTGCCCCCTTGCTTTTTATGATTCTTTATTCTTCCCACGCCTCCACTACATAGTGAAGCGTCTGATTTTTGGAAGTTCTCACAAATCGGTTCACTTCTTTTCCGTCCGCCGTACACTCTCTATATAGGCTCCTCTTTTGGTGTATCTAAAGGAACTTCAACCAGAATATGCAGTAAAACATCCTTTGACAGTGCATTGACTGCCACCATCTCCTTTGTCGCTGTCAGGTCTCCATTTTCATAGGTAATTACAGCCTTACCTGGCTTGATTGCCCTTATCTCCCCGTCAGGTTCCACATTGAAAATTCCGGGAGGATCACAGCGGTAATTTCCTTTCATATCACTGTACATCACTCCGTTTTCATAAATAACTATGGTATTTATCACTGTAGTATATCCGTTCAAAGCTGCCTGTCCGCTTCCCAGTATGACTGCTGTTTTCGACTCTGCCCTTTTTCCGAACATCCACAAAAGGAGCATGCGAAATCTCTGGGCAAAATACCGCTCCGTATGTACAGCCTCTGGTTCCGCCAGATAGAGCAGATCCTTGCCCTGCTCATAACCAATACCTGTCAGAATATGATACAGTTCTCTGGTATTATCCACATAGTAGGATTCTGCCATACCGCAATCCAGCCAAACTTTCTGCCCATAGTGTTCCATGGAATTGTAAAATTCATCAGCGAGCCAATGGATCGCCGGCGAGAGAAGCCCCAGCATACCATAAGTTTCATGGCGATTCATACCCATGCAGAGTGTCACCAGGCCCCCCATGGAAGATCCCAGTCCTTCCCCTTCGAAGGAATAGCATGGAATGTAGCCTCTCTTCTCCGTTCTGCCTCATTGCAATCCACTCCCACCAGGATGATCGGAGGGATGCAGCCTGTCACAATCAGATCCTGAACGATCAGGTCAGCATTCCATCGTTTCTTGTTTTCCTCTGAAAATGACCACTGGCCGTCATGTATATAGACAACTGGATACCTTTCCTGTGAATTCTCATACTCTGGCGGAAGATAAACCCGAAATGTCCGTTTACTGTTTAATGCCTTTGAATAAAACTCTGTAATAACATGCACCCATCCTCTGTCCATAATGATACTCCCTCCGAATTACTTCCTTATTCGAAATATGCTTTATTCATATATTCATAATTAACCACTTTCATATTTCCCTTAAGAGAAACATTCTGGATCTCATTCAGGCTTGCAAAGCATAGGGGAATCCACCACATATTTTCATTGCACAGTCTCTGCGCTTCTTTTAAAAGTTCCACTTTCTTATCCTGATCAAAGGTAACTTTCAGTTTATCAATCGTAGCCTGAAGAGTTGCCGCCTCCGGATCATTGGCGTTCTTTGCAACGTTTCTTCCTCCTACCACGCCTTTCGCCGGCTCAAAATGGGTTCCGTATGGAGACACAATGGGATCACCGTTAATATTTACAAGCCGAAGGCTTAAGTCTGCCTTAAAATCACCTTCCTGCATGGATGACGCCGTTGCATCGTCATAGGTTGTAATATCAAGTGTAATACCTACCTTGGCAAGCTGATTCTGAATTACCTCTGCCGCCCTTGTATAAACCACAACATTCGCCTGAACTACAGAGAGCGTCAAACCATCTGGATATCCGGCCTCTGCAAGCCCTGTGCTGAGAAGATCTGCTACATCTGAATTCAGCGGATCCAATGCCACATCGATGGTCCCCGTCTCCAGTTCAATCATCTGAACAGACTGCTCAGAAATCAGACGGATAATCATATTTTTGATAGCGGGAACTCCATTCCAATAATCCTCATTGGCAGCCAAAGTGATATTATCTCCGCTTACCCACTCTACAAACTTATATGGTCCGCTTCCTACCGGTTCTTGTCCAAATCTGTCCCCCTTCTCTGTTGTTGCGCTTTCGGAAAACAAACTAAGCTTTACAAGAGAGTCTAGTAATGCTCAAAAGTGAATACCAAATCGTCTGCATCTGCCTTATCTCCATTGTGGAAAATAATATCCTGTCTCAGGTTCAGAGTGATTCCCATATTGTCTTCATCCATCTCATAGGATTCCACTGCATATGGCACAATATTGGAACTGGCTCCGTCATAGCGGAATAACTGATCAAACACCTGGCAGTGCCTTCTGGTCATCCGCTGATCAATATGGCTGTCAACAAACCAGGATTCCGTCATCCGTGGATTTCTCTGGAGTGGGCCAAAAACGAAAAATTCCTTATCCAGCTGGAAGAACAGTTTACAGGAAAGGTAGCCCAGTATCTTTTTCAGGAACTTGGATTCCACCCACAATCTGTTAGTATTATTAATAATGTTCATTCTGCCATCGATTTAGTCTGTGCAGAATGCGGAATTGCTTTAGTCACCAATATTCACTTAAAAATTTTGGAACCAAAAGTAAAACTGGTTCCTCTGTCTTTTGGCAAGGAACCTATCTATAATAAAACTTCTGCAATGTTCAAAAAAGGGAAAATTCTGCCTGACTACGCCCTTGATTATATAGAAATGGTTCGAGATGTTCACCGCCTTCTGCTCATAGACAATTAAAAAGCGGTGCCAGCCCAAAATATTAATGCTGCCGCATCTTTCATCCTCCAGTCACTGATGCAGCAGCATGCTTATAACTCTTTTTATTTTTCCAGCATCCAATCCAAAATCTTCTGAATATACTTGTCCCAGAAATCCCAGTTATGTCCGCCAGGCCCCTCCTCATAAATCAAGTCTGCTCCCATATTCTTCATACGGCTATTCGCTTCCTGGTTCATCTTATACAGAAAATCTTCCGTTCCGCAGGCCTGATAAAGACTGGGGGCCGTCCCGTTCTCCTGGCACCTTCTGTACAGCTCAAACAAATCCCTATCTCCCCCGGCCAAAGCTTCCGGATGCTCAAAAATGTCGTTCCACGGGAATGGGTTGTCAATGATTCCTGATGCCGATTGCTCGTAGGAAGCTACAATATCCAGAGCACCGGACATACTGGCCGCTTTGGAATACAGATCGGGAGTGGACAGTGCAAGATACCATGCTCCATAACCTCCCATGGAGAAACCTGCTATATACGTATCTTCCCTCTTTTTGGAAACCGGGAATACACTGGTAATAAATGTAGGAAGTTCTTCTGTAAAGAACTTGCGGTAAGCCAGCCCCCGATACATATCCTGATAGAAATTATTCCCTGCAGACGCCATAACCAAAGCGCATCTCCTGTCCTGAGCATAACGCTCCACATTGCTGTAGCGCATCCAGGAACTGTAATCTCCATATGCGCCGTGAAGCAGATATACCACCGGAAGTCCCGATTCATAGCCGTATTGCGCCTGAACCGACTTGTCTACAATCTGCTCATTCCCCTGAGGAGACGGGATAACCACATTCAAAGAAATATTGTTTTTTAAAGTTGCACTGTAATAATGGCAATTCATGCTGGCCATAAGTAAACACCTCCTGTTTTTTTCTCTTATTGCAGATACTTTTTCACATACATTCCCGTATAAGACTGAGGGCACTGGGCCACTTCCTCCGGAGTCCCTTTTGCAATCACAGTTCCTCCTCTGTCTCCGCCTTCCGGCCCCATATCAATGATATAATCTGCTGTCTTTATCACATCCAGATTGTGCTCAATCACCACGATGGTATTGCCGCCCTCTGACAGCTTGTGCAGAATATCCACCAGCTTATGAACATCTGCAAAATGAAGCCCTGTGGTAGGCTCATCCAGAATATAGATGGTCTTGCCTGTACCTCTGCGGCTCAGTTCCGTAGCCAGCTTGATTCTCTGAGCCTCGCCTCCGGACAATTCCGTAGAAGGCTGGCCTAACCGGATATAAGAAAGTCCTACATCATAAAGAGTAGCAATCTTTCGATAAATAGAAGGCACATTCTCAAAAAACTTTATAGCCTCCTCCACCGTCATATTCAGTACATCATAAATGCTCTTTCCCTTATATTTAACCTCCAGAGTCTCCCGATTATACCGTTTTCCGCCGCAGACCTCACAAGGCACATAGACATCCGGCAGAAAATGCATCTCTATCTTGATAATACCGTCTCCGGCACATGCCTCACACCGTCCGCCTTTTACATTGAAACTAAAGCGGCCCTTCTTGTATCCTCTCTCCTTGGCATCTACGGTGGAAGCAAATAAATCCCGTATCATGTCAAAGACTCCTGTGTAAGTGGCCGGGTTTGACCTGGGTGTCCTTCCAATAGGGGATTGGTCGATGTCAATCACTTTGTCTAGCTGCTCTACTCCTTCAATGGTTTTATATTTGCCGGGAATCGTTCTGGCGCGGTTCAGTTTTTTCGATAGGGATTTATTCAAAATCTCATTAATCAGAGAACTCTTCCCGGAACCGGACACTCCTGTCACGCAGGTCATAACACCGAGAGGTATCTTTACATCAATATTTTTCAGATTATTCTCCGCGGCTCCCCGGATGGTCAGCCAGCCTGTAGGCTTCCGTCTCTCCTTTGGAACCGGAATCTGAAGCTTTTTACTTAAATATGCTCCCGTAATGGACTCCGGGCACTTGATGATATCCTCGACCGTACCGGCTGCCACCACATGCCCTCCATGCTCTCCTGCCCCCGGTCCGATGTCCACAATATAATCCGCCGCTCTCATGGTATCCTCGTCATGCTCCACCACAATTACCGTATTTCCCAAATCCCGCAGATGGAATAACGTGCGAAGCAGCTTATCGTTATCCCTCTGATGGAGGCCGATGCTGGGCTCGTCCAAAATGTAAGCCACTCCCACCAATCCGGAGCCAATCTGGGTGGCCAGGCGGATTCTCTGAGCTTCACCGCCGGACAGAGTTCCTGTTGCACGGGACAGAGCCAGATAATCCAGCCCAACATCAATCAGAAATGTAACTCTGGCCCGAATTTCCTTGAGAATCTGTGCGCCTATGGACTGCTGCATGGCGCTGAGCTTCAGATCATCTATAAACTGGCGGAAATCAACAATAGACTTATTGGTAGCATCATAGATATTCAAATCCCCTACAGTCACTGCCAATGATGTCCGCTTCAGACGCTTTCCCTTGCACAGAGAACAGGGCGTAATCCGCATTAGGCTTTCATATTCCGCCTTGCTGGCCTCTGAATACGTCTCTCGATATCTCCGCTCCACATTGCGCAAAAGCCCTTCAAACGCCACATCATAAATCCCTTCTCCCCGCTGGCCTCTGTAATAGACCTTCACCTCCTTTCCGCTGGTTCCATGAATCAGCACGTCATGAATCTCTTTGGGGTATTGTTCAAATGGGGTATCCAGACTGAAATGATACTCCTTTGCCAGAGCGTCCAGAATCGCCCTGGTAAAACTTCCCTTGTCCATGCAGGACTGCCATCCCATTGCCACAATGGCTCCCTGCATGATGCTTAAGGACTTGTCCGGAATCATCAGATCCTCGTCAAACTCCATCTTATATCCAAGGCCGAAGCAATCCGGACAGGCGCCGAACGGATTGTTAAAGGAAAAGCTTCTGGGTTCCACCTCGTCAATGCTGACACCACAGTCCGGACAAGCAAAATTCTGGCTGAAATTCAGCATCTCCCCATCGGTCACGTCCACCATCATCAGCCCGTTTCCCAGGCTCATGGCCGTCTCTATCGAATCGGTAAGACGCTTTTCAATACCAGGCCGCACCACCAGACGATCCACAATGATCTCAATATTGTGCTTGATATTTTTATCCAGCTTAATCTCTTCCGACAGTTCATACTGATTCCCGTCTATTCGAATCCGGACATAGCCGCTTTTCCTGGCCTGATTTAATACCTTTACATGCTCTCCCTTTCGGCCCCGTACCACTGGTGCCAATATCTGAATCTTCGTCCTCTCCGGCATTCCCAGAATCTGATCCACCATCTGATCCACACTCTGTTTTTTTATCTCTCTGCCGCATTTGGGACAATGAGGAATACCGATCCTGGCATATAAAAGTCGCATATAATCGTAAATTTCCGTTACAGTTCCCACCGTAGATCTGGGGTTCCGGTTGGTAGATTTCTGGTCAATGGAAATGGCAGGCGAAAGTCCCTCGATGCTCTCCACCTCTGGCTTCTCCATCTGTCCCAAAAACTGCCTGGCGTAAGAGGATAAGGATTCCATATACCGTCTCTGTCCCTCCGCATAGATGGTATCAAAGGCCAGAGAGGACTTGCCTGAACCGCTTAATCCTGTCATCACCACCAGCTCATCTCTGGGAATATCAAGGGTTACATCCTTTAAATTGTGCTCATTGGCACCCCGTATTTTAATATATTGTTTTGACATCGCCAAACTCCTTGCTGTCTCTTGTCATAGTTTATCCCAACTATGGGTTCTGGAAACCATCATATCATATTGTATTGATTTTTGCAAACATTTGTTCGTTTTTCTTCCTTTGCGCGAAGTACACAACCATGCAGAGCATTTTTGTTTCATAGGACGCAATTTCCCATGAAATAAAAAAGGCCGCTTTCGCCCAATTCCAATCAGCGAAAACGGCCTTTTTCTATTCCTCTCTGTTAATATACTCCCGGTCCAATCTCCGTATTGGCTCCAGGCCCCACAGGAAGGCTGCTTTCCGTCTCTCCTCCTGGCGAATTTCCCGGCCCCGGCACGCTTCCCGGCCCCTCCGGCAGCGGACTGCTTTCCTCTGGCGACGTTTCAGGCAGTGCGCCTCCAGGCCCTACAGGAACCTCCAAGGCAGAAGTTGATTCTGCCAGAGACGATTCCGGCTGCGGTTCCTGCACCGGACCGCCTTCCCCAGAAGAAATCCCCTGTTCCGGCAGAATCTCCGCACTGCTTTCCGTAACAGGCTCTGCAGGCGGTGTCTGCGCCGCAGCAGTCGGAGCCGCCGTGGGCTGAGGTACTGCTCCGCTCTGGGAACCGGATGTTCCTTTGCTGTCTGTCCCATCCAGATGATAGCACAGAACCGGCACACCTGGAGAAATATTTTCAAATATCACTTTCGCTACCGCTGGCGGCAGATTGATGCAGCCATGGGAACCATTGGTCATGTAAATCTTTCCTCCAAACGAAGAACGCCAATTGGCATCATGCATCCCGATATTGCCGTTAAAGGGCATCCAGTACTTTACCGGAGTCCGGTAAGTAGCGCCTTTCAGCACCGCATCCCTCTGCTTATACGTCAGCGGATACGCTCCGGAAGGAGTATCGTCTCCCCTGGCATGGCTTCCTGATACAAAATCCGATTCTGTCACCAGATTCCCGTTTTTATAGAAAAACAAATGCTGAGCCGTCAGATTGATCTCCACATACGTATCCCCATAGTCGTTGGCTCCGTGACTGTTGGCTGTCTGAATATACACCGGTTCTCTGGTCTGGCTTTCCCCTGACAGAAGCACACTGTAAAGCTGTTCTGCCTCCTTGCCCTGATCCATTCTCCAGCCGTAAAACCCTTTTGTGATGGTAACCGTGGAGCCATAAGAGGTCTTAAGCGTTTTACTTTGATATGCCGTATCATATTTTGCTGCCAGGCCCTTTACATATGCGGACACCTGCTCCGCATCAAAAGACACCTGTCCGTCTTCCCCTATGGACATCCACTCCGCTATGATATTGCCATCCAGCACCTCTCTCTGATCCCCAAACAAATAGGTTACCGTCATATTCGCATACCGGTTCAGCTCTTCTGCCCTTGCCTGTAATTCTTCATCTTCAGAAGTCTTCTCTGCCTTTTTATAGGCATCCAGCTCCTCCAGATTTAACTCGGTCTTCAGGTTTAAGACAGCGTCTTTGATTCCCTCCCTCACCTTCTCTGGTTCCAGTGCAGTTCCCGGCTCCTCCGGAATTACCCGAAATCCCATTCCGGGTTCATAATCAGACAGATACGCATCCTCCGGCTCTCTGGTATTCTCATCCGAAAAACAGGAAAGATGATCGATTATTTCTTCAAGCCTTTCCTCATCGCAGACAATCATCGTGGAAATCTCATATTCCGCCCCTTCCGACTGCCACCATCTCATAGGCTGTTGTGCTTCCAGATATTCCTCCAAGCTTCCGTCAAATACGGAATGAAGCCCGATCTCCTCACCGGTAATCTGTTCCGTGATTCCTCCCCGCCCCCGGATAGTAAGCGTATACCCCTCAATGCCAGCGGCAATCAACTCCTTTACTTCCTCCGTGGTCTTGTTGGAAACATCATGTCCATTAATGATTGTATGAGGAAAAAATACCGTCTCATACTGTCTCCCCATATACACGTAAAATCCAGCACATGCCCCTGCTGCTGCAAGGGCAGTTACTGTTCCAATGACAACCGCCTTGACAGGAAAGGGCTTTTTCTTCCTGCTTCTTGGCCTGGGCCCCTCACTCATTTAATCGTCGCATTCCTTTCTATTACTTTAAAAGTCCGCCGCCGATCAGGCAGCATGAATTCAGGTATGCCAAATGCACCCGCCAGACTTTCATGTGTGGTGGTGTGTCCGCTGCCGGGCGCATGAAGGTTTCCTTCATGTACCCGACTTTGGGTCTTTCACATCTGCTTCTCATTCTTCAGCAGATCCCTGATCTCTGCCAAAAGTTCCTCTGTTGTAGGTCCTGCCGGCGCCGGTTCCTCTTTCTTCTCCTCTTCATGATGAAATTTGGAAGTCACCATCGCCACTGCTTTCACCATAAAAAACATACACAATCCAACAATCAGAAAATCTATGATATTTTGAATAAAACTTCCATACAGAACAGCCACCTCGGGAGTCACCACATTCTGTGCCTCATCCAGAACTGCCGAATGAATCACGTATTTATACTCATTAAAAGAGGCACCTCCTGTTACGGCTCCCAGCAAAGGCATCAGAATATCATTCACCAGGGAGGTGACAATCTTGCTGAACGCACCGCCAATGATGACACCCACCGCCATATCTATAATATTGCCTTTTAAAATAAAGGCTTTGAACTCACTCATGGTTCCGCTTAATTTTTTCTCTAATTCGTTCTTTTTCTTACTCATGTTTTCCCTCTTCGTATCAATTGCTTCTAAATTCTTTTCCTGACAGGGCCTACGGATATTCTACCACATAATACTCATACGCATTGATTACCGTAGTCTTACCATACACATCTTTCCGCTTAAATCCGGTACCGTAGGTCGCGTGAACATGCCCGTGGACAAACAGCTTAGGCTCATATCGTTCCATCAGCGTCCGAAAGCAGGCAAATCCCCGATGCGGAAGATCCTCCATATCATTCACCTTATAAGCCGGCGCGTGAGACACCAGAATATCAAACCCTCTGTTCTTCCACAGCTTCCACTGCAGCTTTTTGATCCGCCATCTCATCTGCCGTTCCGAATACTGATTGATAGAACCGGGAATATACTCCATAGAACCTCCCAGTCCCAGAATCCGGATTCCCTTATACACAAAAATATCATCCTCTATGCAAATGCATCCTTCCGGCGGTTTATATTCATAACTTTTATCGTGATTTCCTCTCACATAAAGCACTGGTACATGGCAAAGGGTAGCAAAAAAAGTCAGATACCCCGCTTCCAAATCTCCACAGGAAATAATCAGGTCAATCCCCTCTAACTTTGCGGGTTCATAGTAATCATACAGATACTTTGACTCGTGATCTGCCAGTACCAGAATATTTATGGACTCATTCCTCTGTATGGCTGTTTTCATCTACATCGGCCCCCTGTAATTTCTGAAGCGTTCGGGCCTCATCTGTCAACTCATCCGGCTCCGGAACACTTCCTATTACGTTCTCCGCAAGCCAGTTCATAGTCAAAATTGCGTCTGGTCCCAGACTTTCCCCCTCTTTACATCGAATCACTCCATTTTGGGAATAGATCAGCCCATCAAAAGGATGGAAACTGCTTGCCCGGATAGAACTCTTCAAAAACTCTATCAATCTGTGAGTACCATGAGGCATATCCTGGGCACAAATCACATCAATCACATCCGCTGACATTCCCCACCAGTAGTTTACAGCCTTTTTGCCCTTCATAGCATTGGCCTCGCTGGCTCCTCTGCATATATTCTTCACAATTCTCTCATAAAACTTTCCCCAATGCCAGATGGGAACCGCCAGGTTATCCACCGTACCGTCCTCCCGCTTCATATAAAGCCCATACTCTCTGGAAGCATGCTCCGGTGTAATCATATCATCTCCGGAAATAAACACGATCCCCTCTTCTGCCAGACGCTGTCTTGCCCTGTGGTTCTTCACTCTGGACCACTCCAGCCGAATCTTCACATCAGGATTGATCATTCTGGCTCCCAGTGCAAAAGCATTGATGTTGGACATGGTTCCATAAATCGGATAATCTGCCACATACCCCAGATAATCCGTCTTCGACATGGCAGCCGCAATGGCACCCATCAAAAACTTACACTCGTACATTCTGGGATAATACGTGCATATGGAAGTGTAAGACACCCCTATGGAACAGTTATAAATTCTCACCTCCGGATGTTTTATGGCGGACCGGACACTCTGGTTCACCATCTGAGGCGTGGTAGTAAAGATCACGTTGCAGCCGGCATCGATTGCCAGTTCAACCGCAGCTTCCACCGCATCGTCTGTGTTGGCCTGGTCAAATGCCATAGTCTTTACTTTTTCGTCAAATGCCTGTTCCAAATGCATACGGCCTAACTCATGGGCATAGGTCCAGCTGGAAGTATCCGCCGTCTTCGTATAGATAAATCCGATTTTCAGCATGGAAGGCTCTACAGTTCCCGTAGGAAGCAACCAGTTTAAAAGGGAAGCCTTTTTAGGCGCAGCCTCCTCTTCCTCCGGATCCTCTATCAGTTCCACCTGACTTCCGCTGGATGCCAGCTGAACCTCCTTCCACATCTTCTGAAGCTCCTGAAGCATCTCCTTCTCCGTCTTATCCTCCACCTGATCATAGCCGGAGATTTTCACATAGATCAAAAATGCATCGGAACAGGTCAGATCCAGCTTGTCGCCGCCTGCCATACGAAATGCCTTGGCAAACCGGTCATAGGTAGTCTTAAAGGAAAGGCGCTCCTCATCATCCCAGACCCTGTCCGGCTCTTTTCCCATAACTTCAAGTAATTTTTTATAGCTTCCTTCTTTGCTGAACCAGACATCGCAGTTAAACGATACCTGATAAAAGTCCAGAAATTCATAATATAATCGATTGTCCTTGTCATCTGTCTTCTTGGGAATCAGACGGGTTACCTGGCCCATGATGCTGTAGGCCCCCACATACTTCATGACGCTGACCCGTTTGTTGCCCTCCTGTACATAAAACTTATTCATGAATTCATAAGCCACAATAGGGTCATGGATCCCTTCATGAATCTGGTGATCATATAAAGCAGCCCATTTAGCTCCAAACTCCGATTTTTCCGGCAGAAGAGGCATGAAATTATCCGCAAATGCCCTGGTGCGTCCTTCTGTCTTTGTTCCAACAATTTTTTCCAGCGGAATATCCATTACCCCAAGGCTTACCTCTGATACGATCTCCGTGTAGGACAGAATATCATCCAGCACCGGAAGATACGGATATCTGCCCTTCTGCAGAGCATCCTGATACCGTCTGCGCCCATTCTTCAATGCTCCTGAATAATCATATAATGCCATTATCTTCTCCTATCATGCTCCCCACTCTTATCTGGATATATCTGGATATAACTCCATGGGTTTTATTTTTTCCATTTTATCATTTTCCATGTAAAAAGGAAATCCACTTTGTTGACGAAATTTTCCCTTGTAAAAGCCTATTCTTTGTCTTATAATAACCATATCCGTCAGTTCCGGGAGGAGTACGGCTTCCGGCTGTATCGGAGGTGTCCGGTCTCACACTGATTATCCCGGGAACACGCTCCGGCTGACGGATTTGTTATGCGCATCAAGACAATTATATATAATAACGAGGTACATAGATGATGAAACGTTCCCGCCTTCTTCTCAGCATTACCATTGTCTTTTTCTGGGCATCCGAGTACTGTCATATGCCTTATTTCACCCCCTATCTGCAGACTCTGGGGTTTACCGCCAGTCTCATCGGCATCATGACCGGCATGTACGGCTTTACCCAGATGCTGGTCCGGATCCCTCTTGGTATCGTCACAGACGTTACCGGATGCTACAAAAAGACAATCTTAATGGGCACCATTTTTACCACGGTCTCCTCCTTCGGTCTGATTTTTGCCACCCATTTTGTAACCATTATCATCTGCCGCATCCTGGCCGGAATCGCCGCATCCTCCTGGCTGGCTTTCACGATTTTGTATGCCGCCTACTATGAGGCCGACGAAAGTGTTCAGGCCGTAACCAATGTCAACGCCTTCAACAGCGCCGGGAAACTTATTGCCTTTATTCTGGGGTTAATCACCGCCTCCCTCTGGGGATACCGGATTCCCCTGATATGCAGTTTCCTCACCGGCATTGTTGCCATTATCTGTGCTGTTCAGTTAAAACCCATCGCTTTAAAAAGAGAACCTTTCCAGGTCAGCCATGTCATTGCCGTGTTCTCCAACCCGGCGGTTTTGTGCGCCTCTTTTTTTGCTATTATCATGCAGGCCTTTCTCCAGGGCACCGTATTTTCCTTCACCTCTACTGTAGCCAAAGAACTGGGCGCCTCTGCCTTTGAGATCGGCTTTAACACGGTTTTATTTACCCTGGTGCAGATTCTGGCCGCAAGTTTTATCGGAAAGAAAGTCCTGAAAAAGTTAAACACCAGCCAGGCAGTAGCCATTGGCTTTTTCGCCATGGCTTTTTCCTGCCTGCTGGTGGCATATGGTAAAAATATGTGCTTTCTTTACGCTGCACAGATTATCGGCGGCGTCAGCAACCTGATGGCCAATTCTGTCCTCATGTCCATGATCATCCGTTTTGTTCCACAGGAAAATCAGTCCACCGCCATGGGAATGTTCCAGGCCCTTTATGGCATCGGTATGACCCTGGGTCCTGTGATGACCGGTCAGATCGCCGGGGCCGCCGGCTATGGCACCGCCTATCTGGTTATGGGAGCCATGACATTTATAGCCGCCCTGCTGGCCCCCGTTATGCTTAAAAAGATGAACCGGTGATTTTAGTTTGCCTGCCCTTCCATTTTCTGCGCCATCTTCTGTGCGATTACGATGAGGACAATGGCCGCTGCCGCCAGAACTGCGGATCCTATAAATCCCATGGTATACTGTCCTGTAGAATCATAAAAGTAGGCGCTGATCTTCGGTCCCACAAAAGCACCGATACCATAACCGATGAAAATCAGGCCGTAGTTCCTGTTATAATACTTCGATCCGAAAATCATGCGGACCATAGGTGCGAATACAACCAAAAGACCTCCGAAGGAGAAGCCTACCAGAACCACACACAGGATAAAGAAGGGCAGTGTTGTGGCCTGTGTCAGCATCAACATGGATGCTCCGTTGATAATCATCAGAAGAATCAGGCTCTTCCAGCCTTTCAGAATATCATAGATAAATCCGAATCCGATTCTCCCGCACATGTTGGACAAGGTCATGATGGACACGCACAGGGCGGCTGTCATAGCCGTCTGCCCTACCTGCCTCTGGGCAATGGGGCTTGTGAAGGATACCATCATGGTACCCGCCGCATTGGCAAAAATAAACATAAGAAGAAGTACCCAGAAGACCGGAGTCTTCACCATCTGTCCTAAATTGTAATCTTTTGTCTTCAGCGCCTTTGCCTGTTCCGTAGAAGGCTTCCATCCCTCCGGTGTCCAGCCCTCCGGACATGGCACGATCATCCATGCCACGGCGCCTACGCCGATTAAAAATACGATTCCCAGTATCCGGCAGGTCATCTGTGCGCCGAACCGGCTGATCAAAGCCTGGGCAATAGGGCTCATGATGAAGGGGCCGCAGGATGCTCCTGCCTGTACCAGGCCGGAGATAGAACCGGAACGGTCAGGAAACCATTTTAAAGCAGTAGGCAGACAGGCCGGATAGATCATGCCGCCGCCTGCACCTGCCATCAGACCGTAAAAAATATACAGCTGAGGGATGCTGGAGGCAAACCCTGTCAGGAACCATCCCCCTGCAAACAAGGCCAGGCCCATATAGATCGTGATTCTGGGGCTTAATCTCTCAGCCAGAGAACCTCCGATAAATCCTACCGCACAATATGTAAACATATAGATGGTGTAGGCAAGGGCAAAATCCGAATCGCTCCACCCAAACTTGGTAGTCAGCGGGATACAGAACAAACTGAAATATGCTGTGGCGGAGGTAAACAGACTTTGCAGCCATACGCCTGCAAACACTCTCCACCGGGTTGCTTTTGTTATCTTCATCTTTCTATTCTCCTTTATATTTTAATTCTGTTTCTTATATTTTACAGTTTACACTGCAGATTCCATTTCCTTATGCCGTCTGTCCAGCACCTCCATGATGCCGCCATACTCTTTATCCAGGTGATAAAAGGCCAGAAGAACCAAAAGGCCTGCAAACACCGCCAAAGGCGCATAGTAGAACATGATCCGGATTCCCTTCATGGCACTTTCACTCTGAACCGCCAGCGCCCCCAGGCTGGCACGGCTGATGGAAAGAATGGCCCTCTCATTCTGCTTATTGGTCATCACACTGCTCAAGACTCCGAAAGGCACGTTCATGGAAGTGAATTGTTAGTAAAGTGGGTTTTGCCAAAAACAAGTGGAAGAAAAGCT
>CAJUPP010000059.1 GCA_910588325.1 uncultured Hungatella sp. | reverse complement strand
ACACTTGGCATACCTGATTTCATGCCGCCTATTCGGCGGCGGACTTTCATAGTAAGCCTCCATGCGCCCGGCGGCGGACGCACCACCACACATGAAAGTCGGGCGGGCACACTTGGCATACCTGATTTCATGCCGCCTATTCGGCGGCGGACTTTCATAGTAAAAATTCACTCAACACATAGTTACTGATATCAATTCCAAATTCACTGAGCCTCACCACCGGACTCTCCACCACAATCAGGTGATTCTCCTCCAGCTTTTTCAGTACATCCCCATACACATTCCACATATTCTGATCAAACCGTCTTAAGAATTCGCTTCCGGACACGCCTCTCATCAACCGCAGTCCCAGAAACATGAATTCCTCCATCCTGTCCTTATCCGTCAATTCCTTCCTGTCCAGATGCAGCTTCTCATTCACCTCCTGGATCTCGTCGTCCATCCGAATCTTCCGATACCTTTCCAGATTCGCCTCATTCCGGAACCTGCGTCCTCCAAAATAAGAGGACGCTCCCAATCCAAGCCCCAGATACTCCACTCCTGTCCAGTACCCCACATTATGCCTGCATTCTCTTCCGGGCCGTGCATAATTGGAGATCTCATATCTCTCATACCCTTGCTCCCGAAGAAAGGCTTTGGTCATATAATACATCTCCCTCTCCTCATCTTCACCTGGAAGCAGCCCTGGTTTTCCATGATACCTTTTATAAAACGGAGTCCCCTCCTCAATCATCAGACTATAAGCAGAAATATGCTCCGGCTTCAGCATTGCCACCTTTTTAAGCGTAGACTTCCAGGAAGCAAGAGTCTGCCCCGGAAGGGCCGACATCAGATCCACACTGACATTGGAAAATCCCGCAATCCGGACCCTCTGATACGTCTTCAGAAACTCATCATATGTATGAATCCTTCCCAGATCTTTCAGTTCCTGATCATTGGCCGACTGAAGCCCGATGCTGATACGATTAATCCCACAGGCCTGATACGTCTCCAGCTTGTCCTTTGTAACCGTCCCCGGATTAATCTCTATGGTAATCTCTGCGTTGGACTCTATAAAAAAGCTCCTCCTCACAGCCTCCATAATCGCCTGGATTTCTCCTGTCCTTAAAATAGAAGGTGTTCCGCCTCCTATAAATACGGTAACTACCCCATACCCCTGACAGGACTTTCCCTGACATTTAATCTCTTCAATCAGCTGTTCCACATACCCATGGCGCACCATCTCGCTGGCTGGCCCCGACAAAAAATCGCAGTAATCGCATTTTTTTGCACAAAACGGAATGTGGATATATAACTCCAATGATTTTCTCACATTTATTCCTCATCTAATTTCAGTACACTCATAAATGCCTTCTGCGGAATCTCCACATTCCCCACTTGGCGCATCCGCTTCTTTCCCTCTTTCTGTTTCTCCAGAAGCTTCTTCTTACGAGTGATATCGCCGCCGTAACATTTGGCCAGAACATCCTTCCTCATGGCCTTCACCGTCTCCCTGGCAATGATCTTACCTCCCACCGCTGCCTGAATAGGAATCTCAAACAGATGTCTGGGAATCTCGTCCTTTAGCTTCTCACACATTTTCCTGCCTCTCTCATAGGCGGAATCCTTATGGACAATGAAAGAAAGGGCATCTACTTCTTCCCTGTTAATCAATATATCCAGCTTCACCATCTCCGACTGCTGATATCCCTTCAGCTCATAGTCAAAGGAAGCATAACCTCTGGACCGGGACTTTAAGGCATCAAAAAAGTCATAGATGATCTCATTTAACGGCAGCTCATAGCGGAGCAGGGCACGGGTAGCTTCCATATATTCCATCCCCAGATACACGCCCCGGCGCTCCTGGCACAGCGTCATAATCGCTCCCACAAACTCCGTAGTCACCATGATCTCCGCACTGACAATAGGCTCCTCCATAAAATCAATCTCCGACGGATCTGGAAGATTGGAAGGGTTAGTCAACTCCATCATGTCCCCATTCTTCTTATGAACACGATAGACAACGCCGGGAGCCGTGGTGACTAAATCCAGATTGTACTCTCTCTCCAGTCGCTCCTGAATAATCTCCAGATGAAGCAGCCCTAAAAAACCGCAGCGGAATCCAAACCCCAGTGCGATGGAAGTCTCCGGCTCAAAAAACAGAGACGCGTCGTTTAACTGAAGCTTTTCCAGGGCATCTCGAAGATCATTGTATTTCGCACCGTCAGCCGGATAAAGGCCGCAGTACACCATGGAGGTAACCTTCTTATATCCCGGCAGCGGATTCTCACACGGATTATTCTTATCCGTAATGGTATCTCCCACTGCAGTATCTTTCACATTCTTGATGCTGGCCGTAATATAGCCCACCATTCCCGCAGTCAACTCCTCGCAGGGAATAAACTGGCCGGCGCCAAAATATCCTACCTCCACCACTTCTTCCTCTGCGCCTGTAGCCATCATACGGATTACGGTTCCCTTCTTAACCGTTCCCTCTTTGATACGGCAGAACACAATCACGCCTTTATAAGAATCATACAGAGAGTCGAAAATCAACGCCTGAAGAGGGGCTAGCCGGTCTCCGTCCGGAGCAGGAATCTTCTCTACAATGGCCTCCAGCACATCCTCTACATTGAGTCCTGTCTTGGCCGAAATCCTGGGCGCATCATGGGCCTCCAGCCCGATCACATCCTCAATCTCCGCTGCCACCCGATCCGGATCGGCACTGGCAAGATCAATCTTATTGATAACCGGAAATACATCCAGATCATGGTCAAGTGCCAAATACACATTAGCCAGAGTCTGGGCCTCGATTCCCTGAGCCGCATCCACTACCAGAATCGCCCCGTCGCAGGCCGCCAGACTTCTAGACACCTCATAATTAAAATCCACATGCCCGGGGGTGTCAATGAGATTAAAAATGTACTCCTCCCCGTTCCTTGCTTTGTATACGGTGCGGACAGTCTGAGCCTTGATGGTAATCCCCCGCTCCCGCTCCAAATCCATATTATCCAGCACCTGAGACTGCATCTCTCTGCTGGTTAAAAGTCCTGTCCTCTCTATAATCCTGTCCGCAAGCGTCGATTTTCCGTGGTCAATATGAGCAATGATACAAAAATTCCGAATTTTACTTTGGTCAACAACTGCCATGTGCTATCCTTTCCCTTTTCCATGTTCTTTCTAACAGTCAGATACCAATTTCATTTACTTAATTTACATCAGCGATAACGCAGCCAGTAGAGGACATTCTATCGTTTTCTCCTGGCAGACTAACTAAATGATACTGGCTCGGTTCTCATCCATAAGAATATACCATTTTTTTCATGACCTTGCAACCACCCCTTTTAGAACAAAATTGCAACCGATCACTCTCCGCTCAGCACCATATCCAGAATCTCCGCCAAAGGTTCCATCGCATTTCTGGCTTCCTCATAGGTATTGGTCTGAGCTCCTACTTCAATCAGTGCCGAACGTGGTCTTAAGTGCAGATTATACCGCAGGCCCTTTAAGTATATTTTTCTGGTAAGCCCCGGATAATAAGCTGCCGCATCCAGCTGCATCTGCAGGCTGAATGCCAGATTTTCCAGTTTATGGGGATTCTGCAAGTATTCAATGGGTCCTTCCGGGGTCTGGCTCATTCCATTAAAAAACATGATCGGCGCCGTCGCTTTTTTGTTTACCTCGGAAACCATATGTAAATCTTCCCGAACCCCATCCCGGTGTATATCCAAAATCACCTGTATGGAAGGATTCTTCTGAAGGATTGTCGTTATTCCGTCCAGAGCATAATTGTATGCATGATTTCTGTCCAGCTGTCCGTTAATCAGGTCATACTGGCTGGTATCATGAATCACCTGATATCCCTTCTGCCTTAAAAGCTCTGTCAGATAATTTCCGACCTCCACAACCGTAGCCTCCGGATGTTCCGCCCCATAGTCTGCGTAAGTCTCCTGGGAATGGGTATGATAGATGAGAATCTGTGGTTGATTTGGATCTTTTTCCAGGGAAAAATCCATTTCCAGCATCTTCTTCGCATCCATCTCCTCTCTGCTGGCAGTGGTGGAGGAATGGACGCTGTAGAAACGCTGCATCAGAAAATCATAATCTGCCAGCTGCTCCATCACATATTTGGTTCCTGTTATAGGCTGTTTGCGGATATGATAAGCCGGTGCACCCTGGGCCATCTCCTCCAGGGTCATTCCTGCACCCTGAGCCATCTGAGCCTCTTCTCCCTGTGCTCCTTCTATAACAATATCCTCTTTTCCGCTTCCGCTGTTTTCATCTCCAAATAAATACAGGTACGCAGATTCTTTCATGACTCTCTGCTTATCCAGATAGCGGGTGTAGGATGGGTCCGTTTCTGCCTCATCCTCCCCGCCATCCTGATACAGCTCATAAAAACAGACCAATGGGCTCCACTTTCCAATCCAGGATATTATTTTTCTGCCTACAGTATCTTGCTGCATCCAATCTGCTTCGCTTTTCTGCTCCTTTTTCTGTTCCTCTGCTCCATAACTGTATCGAATCCAGGAGGCAAGTCCTTTCGCAAACCACTGTTTTTTTGCATCTGCCTGTATCGAACTCTGCTCTGGTTCCCACTCTGCCGCGTATTTCCCCGCCAATGCCGCTATAAGAATCACTCCGGATGCCAGCATCATCACCCTCAGAGCCCTGTCTACATTCCATTGTCTGCGCCTCACATCCTCTCACCCCGCCTTCCTGTATGGTTGGACCACCCTCTCACCTGTCACACATAAATGCCGCTCTTTCTATACATATGAGCCACCTATCGCGAATTTTCATAAAAAGCCAAATGAATTCCTTCAGAAATCGTATAACTTAATCGCTTTAAGGTCTGGTCAACATCCGGCGGCGTCACATACAGACTGCCGAATTCCGGCTCCAACAATTCTCTGATAAGCTGATACTGCTCGTCCGGTTCAAGCTGCTCCAAAAAATCTCCCATTCCTTTTGTCTCCATATGACTGGCCAGTGTTCCTATTAAAGTGGAAATCGTATCATGGACAATAGCTGCTGCCCCTACCACCGTAGGCACCCCGACAGCCAGCACCGGCACTCCCAGGCTTTCCTTTGTCAGACTGTGTCTGTGGTTTCCCACTCCTGAACCCGGATGAATTCCCGTATTCGTCAGTTGGATGGTTGTCCCCAACCTGCGGATGCTTCTGGCCGCCAGGGCGTCAATGGCAACAATCACATCTGGTTTCGTCTCTCTGATGAGCCCTTTTATAATCTCTGCCGTCTCCATTCCGGTCTGAGCCATAACGCCTGGGACAATCCCGCTGATAATCGCCTCCTCCCCGTCTTCAGGCATATTGATATTTCGGTTCACCCTTAAATTCCCCAGCACCAGAGGTCCTAAAGCATCCGGCGTCACAGAGGGGTTCCCAAGCCCCACCACCAGCACTTTCACAGACCCTTTGTCCGGAATCTCCCCTCTCCGCCTCAGACCCTTCACCATTTTCTTAAGCTGTGCGGCCAGTTCCTCCGATACCTCCCTGTGATATCCTTCGTCTTCTTTTCCCAGATTATCTGCCTCTATGGTTATATAGGTTCCCTTGGGTTTTCCCATAGCCCTGGCGCCCATGCCATCCAGAATCACCACCTCCGTCAATTTTATATTGCCGGAAGCCCGTTTCCACTCCTTTAGGGAGACTCCTCCAACCTCTCCTCCGTCCCCCGGAAAACTTTCCTTCTCCTCCACTGCCAAATCTGTCCTGATTTCAAACATTTCCTGCTCCTCCTGACCGATTTTTGTTGCAACCGTTCATATAACCCTTGAACAGTTACTTTTTATTACTATTTTTCCTTAAAACATGGAAAATATGTATTGACATTCCATACCTTATTCGCTAAAATATTTAAGTATGTTTACATTGAACTGTCCGTGTCCAGGTTTTGATGCAAACCAGAGAATCCAAATCATATAACAAATTTGTCGGAGGTGAACAGATTGGCTAACATTAAATCTGCTAAAAAGAGAATTTTAGTAAACGAGACCAGAGCTGCTCGTAATAAAGCAACCCGTTCCAGAGTTAAAACTGCTATGAAGAAGGTAGACGCTGCTGTTGCTGCCGGTGACAAGGCTGCTGCACAGGCATGTTTAACAGGCGCTATCTCCGAGATCGAGAAAGCCTGCTCCAAGGGCGTATATCACAAGAATAACGCTGCCAGGAAAGTATCCCGTGTCAGTAAAGCCGTCAATTCCATGGCTTAATTGAATCGAAGCTGGTTTATATAGAAAACCTCCGCCGCTGTAGGTGTGACAGCGGCAGAGGTTTTTTTACGTACATGTTTCCTTATTATGACAGTTCAGACGACTCAATACTGCTTCGCAATCAATAATTCCACTGCCAGCCGCTCATTCAGCCGCCCGGTCTTTACTGACTCCTCCGCATCCACGCACAGATTCACATAGGACAGAATCTGTTCTCTGCTAAAATTTCTGGCCTGGGGCATCACCTTTCCCACCACAAAGGGCTGCATTTTTAACTTGGCGGCAATGCTGCTTCTGTCCATTCCCTGCCCCATCAGCTCCTTTACCTGAAGGATCTGGTTAAACTGCCTGGCAATAAGAAACAAAATTCTCATAGGAGGTTCCTTTAAAGTCAACAGGTCCTCATACAGATCCATGGCCACTTTTGTCTTCCTGTTTACAATCGCTGCAACCATATCGAAGATTTTATTAGTGACCCGAACCGTACAGATTTCCTCCACATCCCGGTCAGTCACTACTTCTTTGCCCATGGTATAACAGATCAGCTTTTCCAGCTCCATCTGAATATTTTCCATATCATCCCCGGTCTTGCTTAAGAATAATTCCATAGTCCGTCCGGTAATCTTCTTCCCTTCCTTTGCCAGAATCCTTCCTGCCCAGGAGGCCAGCTGGGAGGCATTCTGCCTGGTCATTTCCGCTGCATACCCAAGGTCCTTTACCTTTTTATACAGACGGTTTCTCTTGTCCACCTCGGATTCCACAAACAATATGCAAGTCGTGTCAGGCATGTGTGGCAGGTATTCCGCCAGCATTTCCCCTCCGCCGCTTTTGAACAGGCCGCTGTCCTCAATCACAATCAGACGCTTCTCTCCAAAAAAAGGCATGGTATCCGCCAGGCTGATAATTTCTTTCAGATCCAGTCCTTTTCCCTCAAAAGAATGGCTGTTCATGGTATCATCCCCTGCTATGGCTTCCCGCATTTGATTTTTATAGCTTTTCTTTAAAAATGCCTCTTCTCCGTAAATCAGATACATTGGTTTAAACTCTCTGCTTTTTATATCCTGTGCCAATACCTTCATCTTTCAGTTCCCCGCTTTCCTGATATTATCATTATAATTGGTTATTGTACTTTCTTCAAGAATCTTCTATATAATAAGCTGTCCCTGTATCCGGTCATCTTTACCTTCTCCCCATCGGTCTCCACTATCACAGCCCCATCTTCCATAGTCACCAGATATTCAATCCCTTGTTCCTTCAGCCGTGTTAGAGTCTCCAGGCCAGGATGCCCATACCGATTTCCAGCGCCGCAGGAGATAACCGCACAGTCTGGCCGTACCTGCTTTAAGAATTCCCCGCAACTTGAATACTTGGACCCATGATGCGCTACTTTCAGGACCTGGACCTGTATCTGTCTATTTTTCCCATAGATTCTTCCTTTTGACTGTTCTTTCTGTTCCAGCCATTCCTTTTCTCCCTCTGCACTCATATCGCCGGTCAGAAGAATTCCCGCCTGCCCGTAAACTAACTGTATCAGAAGAGAATGTTCATTTCTGTCCTCCTTCTTTTCTTCCTGCCCTGCGTACAGACAGTTTAATTCCAGTTTTCCTTCCTGAATATAATCTCCCTCCTTCATCCAATGAACCTTCGTTCCCATATCTTCCGCCAATTTCTGCAGCTTCTCATAAGTATCCTCTCCCTTTCCCAGCCAGGGCAGAACCAGATGATCGATTTTTATTCCGCACTCTGACTCCATCAGATAGATCAATCCTGATATGTGGTCCTGATCCCCGTGGCTGACAATGGCGTAATCAATCCCGGCAATTCCCTGACTTTTGAGAAACGGCTCCAAAACCTGCTCTCCCAGTCTCTTGTTATCACTGCTGCCTCCGTCTACCAAAACAACGGTCTCTTTTGTCCTCAGACAAATACCATCCCCCTGTCCCACATCCAAAAACACCGCAGACAGCCCTGCGGGAGGCAAAGGTCTTAACAGCAGACAGGAGGCTGTCATCAGGACAAAAATCATACCTCCCCGGCAGAGCTTCTGTTTTGCCGATACAGAATTGCCTTCCTCCTTACTCCCACATTCTCTCTTTCCCTTCTGTCCATCATCTTTCCCATGATTCCACACTGCCGCCAGCATGAACAGCCACATGCCCCCATACACTCCAAGCTGCCACACAGCCGGCCTTCCCACGATCTGAACTGCCCCTGGCAGCTTCTGAAATCTGGTACAAAGCTGCTGATAAATCACTAAAATATAATGCCCTGTTCCTATCGCCCATTCCCCTGCCCACAGTGCTGCAGTTTCCGGCAGGATCTCTGTCAGTCCCGAAAATGTTCCTATCAGCCACAGCCCTTTTCCTGCCAATCCCAGGAAAATCCCTGCCAGTCCGGACAGAATCACATATCCCATAAAGGGAATCACCAGCAGATTCAGCACCATTCCATAAACCGGATATGCAAAAAAATGATATACAATCACAGGGTAGGTCACAATCTGAATTACCACATCCAAAAGAATCGCCTGACCCCATCCTCGTCTCACTCCCATCCACTGTGAAAGCACCGGCAAAACAGCCCCTATTGCCAGAATCGCCCCAAAAGATAATTGAAAACCGGATTGAAATAAGTAAGCCGGCGACTGAACCAGCAGCAATAATGCCGCAGCCGCCATGGCAGAAAGCAGATCATAAGTCCGCCCCATTCTGTCCGCCAGTATCTGCAGGCAGATCATCACCACAGCTCTCACTACACTGGCGGAGCCTCCTGTCAAGACCCCATAACTGATGGTGATTCCTGCCGACGCCCCACCGGCCTTTCCAAAGCTCATTCCCCATTTCCGAAGCATGCGATAAAGCCCCATTCCAATCATAGACACATGAAGCCCACTGACTGCCAGAAGATGGGCAATCCCATTCTTCTGATACAAATCTCGAATTTCCCCTGAAAGCTCACTCTTATCCCCCAAAATTACAGCCTGAAACACTCCCTGATCCTCCAGACTGCACAGATCCTTTAGAATCTCTCCTGCCTTCCTCTTTATCCTGTAAATACCGTCTGAATATACAGAATATTCCTCCCCGATTATCTGCAGATGCTCCCCATATATCCGCCCCTCAATCCCTACGGCATGGTAGTACGCTCCATAATCAAATTCTCCTGGATTTCCCGGTTTTAAAAATCCCTCCAGTTCTCCTCTGACAGAGACCTCCATGCCGATTCGAATCCATGTTTTCTCTTTCTCTCCTTCCCATATCTCTTTATGGTCCACATACACCAGAACCGGAAAATATTCAGTTGCCTCTTCTTCTGACTCCAAAATCACATGAGACAATTTCAGCGATACTGACCTGTCCCCATATTGGATAGAGCTTACAATTCCGCTTACCTTAAGCTGCCGTCCTTCCATCCGAACCATTATCTCTTCCGCTCGTTCTGTCTGCATCTGGTCTCCATACATCCTTCCCATTCCAAGAACCAGAAAAAGCGGCAAAATCCACCATAACAGATTTCTGCCGCTTGCTTTCCTCTTCATCCACAGCCACCAGACTCCGGCTGTCAAAATAACCGGAATCCCCGCCGAGAACCCCACCGGCAGCAGAAAACATACCTCTCCAAGTACGAATCCCCCTGCTGCACAAATCAGTGGTCGTTTTATATTCAATTGTTTTACTCCGTTTCTCCTAACTCTAAATTTCTCTCAAACTGGGTATTTAACGAGATCACATCCCGAAACATCACATCCTGACTTCCGTTGATTGTAATCTGTACTTTATTTACATACGAAATCTCGCACAAAGAATTTACAATGGAATAGATGGGGATGTACTCTTTCACTTCCAGCCCGTTGTTCAAAAATGCAGAATCAAAATTGATATAGCACACATTCTCATTTACCGACACATTTAAAAGCTTAGCATCCAGGGGAAGCGTCGCATATCTTCCCGCCAACGCAGGACCTTTTAACAGTTCCTCCACAACCAGCTTCTCCAGAGATGTATTGATGTTGTGTACCACATCCCGGTTCTCCACCACAAGCTTCTCCCCTGTCTCATCTGCAAAAAACAAGGTCAGATTGGTCTTTTCGTAAGTGTTTACATCGCTGATGCTTTCAATAAAATCCGAATCTGCCAGCATTCCCACTGGCTTTCCTGCCAGATCAAGAAGGGGCTGGTCCGCCACATAAATGTTAATATAATCAACTCCGTTAATCTGAGTCAGGGTCTTTGTCAGCGCGGCCCTGCACAGAATCTCCCTGGAAGAATCCATATTGGCCCGATTGGTATACCCTGCGTCAAAATACAGATACACCACCTGATTCTCCAGCTGATACTGATAGCCCAGGTAACCTACTTTATCCGACAATGCCACCTGACTGTCCACATCATTTGGTACTTTCAAAAATTGGGTCATCAGTTCCTGAATCAGGGAATCCATATCCGCTGTCTCTGTCCTGTACTCCCACGGCGCCAGCCTCATCATAGACGAATTCAAATAATAAATCCGATAGACATTCTCTTCCCCTGACACCTCGCCTGTATTCTGCCTTCCCTGGCAGCCTCCCATCAACACCATTATGAGAAGAAGCAGAATACCATATATCTTGTTTTTCATATACTGCCTCCTCTTAAGAAATGTAATTTAAAGGAATCCTGACCGTAAATGTAGAACCTTCTCCTTCTTTACTTAATAGCCGAATGGCCCCATGATGCATCAAAATCACACTGCGGGTAATGGAAAGTCCCAATCCGGTTCCTCCTGTCTCTCTGGATCTGGCTTTATCCACCCGATAAAAGCGTTCAAACACACGCTCCTGATAATCTTCCGGAATTCCGATTCCGGAATCAGCTACCTTCACATAGAAAAATTTGTGATCGGCATCTAAAACCACGCGAACCCATCCGTTCTCCACATTATACTTGATGGCATTCTCCACCAGATTGTTGATGGCTAAGGACAGTTTTGTCTCATCCACATCTGCCACCACATCCCGGATACTTTCAAAAACCAGCTCCACATTCCTCTTTTGCGCAATGGGACGAAGCCTCTTTAAAATCTGCTGAACCAAGGCATTGATACCTACCTGGGCCACATTCAATTCAGCTGCCGCCTTACCCATTTTCACCATGGACAGCAGATCATCAATGATTTTGCTTTCCCGGTCAATCTCATCCGAAATATCTGTCATAAATTCCTGGTAAAGCTCCACCGGAGCAGGATCCATACCCATAAGGGAATCCGCCAGCACTCGTATGGAAGTGATGGGTGTTTTCAACTCATGAGACACATTGGCTACAAATTCCTCCCTGGATTGATCTACCTCTTTTAACTTTGTAATCGTACTTTGAAGTGCTCCAGATAAAAGACTGGTTTCCTTATATGTATTGACAGAAATACCCTCATCCAGATTTCCGTCCGCCACCCTGTCTAAAACCTTCTGAAGTCTGGCAAATGGCTTCATTAACACGAAAATAAACAAAAATGCTATCAAAATAATCACTATGGAGGCTATCATCACAAAGAATGAAGACTTTTCCTCCACCCGGTCAACATTAGACAGAATATTCTCTGTGGAAACTGTCATCAGGAGAACACCCTGAACCCCCTTTTCCTGGTCATTACTATAAATAGGGGTTGTCAGAGCAAAATAATGTTTCTCATTCTCATAGACTGTACTGTTTTCTCCCCTGAAACATTTTAATACTGGCTCCGACACATGAAATCTTCCTTCCAGGAGCTTAAATGTATCCTTGATAATGCGGAAATTCTGATCTACGATGACTATCCTTCCATTAAAAATATCTGCAATTGTATCCAGCTCTTTATCCAACAGGGCATCTTTCATATCAGCACTCAGATATCCTGCCCTTGCGAGCCGGTCACTGGTAATCAGACACTGATTCTGTACCTCTATGACCCTTCCGTCGATCTGAGTCTGCTGAAAAGAACGTCTCATGGTTCTGTCCTGAATATAGATGGGAAGGATCCCCAAAAGTACTGAAAAGAAGAACAGCGGTATCTTCATGCTGACAGGATATTTAGCAACAATCCTTTTCCAAGTCAAAGCTCCCTTCATCAATCCAGCACCTTCGAGCATGCAATGGCAAGAGAACCTGGGCCGATATGACAGCTGACACTTAAGGACAGTGGAGCTATCACAATCTCACCGGTCGTTGGAAACCGTTCTCTCAGCTCTTTTTTAAGCTCCAGGGCTGCCTCCTCGTTCTCCGTATGAGCGATCTCCAGGTGAATATTGGAACCGGAAGCATCCCCGAACCGCTCTTCCAGATCTTTTGATATGGCAGTAATCATAATGGACTTTGCCTGCTTCATGGTTCTTGCCTTGGCAAATGCATCCAGCTTCTCTCCCTGAATCTGCAGAACCGGCTTTAAACGGAGAAGAGTCCCCAGAGCTGCCGCTGCCGGTGTGATCCGCCCGCCTTTTTTCAAATATTTTAAGGTATCAACCGTAATATAGATGCTGGATTCAAACTTCACTTCCTCCAGCTTCGCTTTTATCTGTCCGGCATCCATACCCTTCTCTGCCAGTTCCAAAGCGTCAAGAGCCGACTGCCTCTGGGTGACAGATATCCTCTGGTTATTGACAACCTCTACCTTTCCCTCATAGTCCTCCGCCAGCAGTCTGGCTGTCTGGAACGAGCTGCTGAGTCCGCTGGACATAGGGATATGCACAATCTGGTCGTACTCTTTCAGCACCTGATCCCACAGTTCCATCACCGCCTCAGGCGAAGGCTGGGATGTAGAAATGTCGCTTCCGTCCCTCAGCCTCTCATAGAATTCCTTCTGGGCCAGATTAATATCTTCAAAATATTCTTTTCCGTCAATCATAAACGGCATCGGGAGAACAAAAATCCCCATCTCTTTTGCCTGGGCCTGAGTAATTCCGCTGTTGCTGTCCGTGATAACTGCTATTTTCATATCCTTTTACACTCCTTTTTTATGCTCCGTTAGAATTCGCCATCCTGTAAAGATCATAATACATCCCTTTTTGTTCCAGTAACTGGGCATGATTCCCCTGTTCTACAATCTGATTGCCTGCCAGAACCAGGATTCGGTCCGCTCCCTGAATCGTGGAAAGACGATGGGCTATAGTCATAGTCGTCCTTCCCTGAGCCAGCCGTTCCAATGACAGATTTACCAGATGCTCGCTCTCATTATCCAATGCCGATGTAGCCTCATCTAGAATCAGTATCGCCGGATTCTTCAAAAATACACGGGCAATGCTGATTCTCTGCTTCTGCCCTCCGGAAAGCTTCACGCCCCGCTCTCCGATATAAGTGTCATATCCGTCCTTTAACTGACTGATAAATTCATTGGCCCCTGCCATCTTGGCCGCCTCTATCACTTCTTCTCTGGAAGCCGCCGGCCTGCCGTATGAAATATTCTCAAATACGGTTCCGGAAAACAGATATACGTCCTGCTGCACCACGCCGATATTCAGCCTCAGGCTTTCCAGGGTCACATACCGGATATCCTGTCCGTCCACCAGTATTTTCCCCGCCGTGGTGTCATAGAATCTGGGAATCAGATTGCACATGGTAGTCTTTCCGCCGCCGGAAGGCCCTACCAGAGCCACCCGCTCTCCTGGCCGGATAGCCAGGTTGATATTCTCCAGAACCTTGGTATGGTCGTCCTCATACTCAAAGCTGACATTCTGAAATTCAATCTCTCCCTTTACACGTTTCAGAGGAACCGCGCCTTCCTCATCAAAAATATCAATCTTGGAGTCCATAATCTCCACAAAACGCTCGATACCGGTCATCCCTCGCTGGAACTGTTCTGCAAATTCAATAATCCTCCGGATTGTGGTTAACAGGGTAGTTACATATAAAGTATACGCCACCAGATCTCCCGGGTCAATAAGCCCCTTTATCATAAACAGGCCCCCGGCCACAATCACCACTGCATACATCAGTCCGTCGAACATCCGAACCGTATCCTGAAATGCCGCCATGTACCAGTAGGTTTCCTTTTTAATATCCAGAAATTTGTGGTTGTCCTGCTTAAACTTCTCGATCTCCACCTTCTGATTAGCAAATGCCCGGACTACCCGATTTCCCAGCAGATTATCCTCAATCTTGGCATTGAGCTCGCCGATATGTACCCTCTGCTTTTTAAATGCCGCCCGCACCCTGAGATTAAAATAGGTGCAGGAAATCACCATCACAGGAACCAAAACAAAGATAATCACCGTCAAAAGCAGGTTGATCCTGGCAAGAATGATAAAGGAGACCACCGCCTTGATAAAACCAATAAAAAATTCCTCCGGACAGTGGTGGGCAAATTCCGTCACATCAAACAGATCATTGGTAATCCGGGACATCAGCTGCCCCACCTTTGTGTTGCTGAAATAGCTGTCCGACAGCTTCTGCAGATGCTCAAAGGCATCCTGGCGCATATCCGTCTCGATCCTGGCTCCCATAATATGTCCGGTATAGGCCATATAGAAACTGGCAATCCCATCGATGATCCGCAGGCCGAAATACAGCATGCCGATGCTCCATATGGTTTTCGCCGTCAGGGCTGCCAGATCCTGAATTCCCTGATTCGTGATATACCGAAGAATCAGTGGCAGAACCATCTCGCAGACAGTGGTCAGGGAAGCACAGAACAAATCCATCACCATAATATTGAGATACCGTTTATAATAGGGAGCAAACCGTTTCATCAGCTCCCAAGTCTTTCTCTTCCTCTGTTCCATATCCATTCCTTTCTTTTTTCGTAACTCATTCTATTCTACCCTATTTCTTCTGGAAATTCTACTAATATTTTTAAGGTTTTTCCTGCCATCAGAAATTCATAGAAAAAAGGAACTGTCGATGCTATAATAAAATAAGTTACTTTTTCATATATCAACGGAGGGAACTTATGACACAGCCAAATATTCAATTTACCCCTGAAGACCGGTGTATCCTGGAATCCTATAAAACCACAGTGGAAGGTTTCGCGGAATATCTGGGCGAAGGGTATGAGGTGGTGCTTCACAGTCTGGAAGACTTGAACCATTCTGTTATCAAAATCATCAACGGCCATCACACCGGAAGAAAAGAAGGCGCGCCTATTACCGACCTTGCTTTGGACATGTTAAACCGTATCCAGTCAGAGGGCCTTCCCGGCCATATCTCTTACTTCACTCATAACAAAAAAGGCGATCCCCTTAAATCCACTACTATTACCATTGCAGGAACCTATGGAAAAATCATAGGCCTCTTATGTATCAATTTTTATCTGAATACCCCTGTCTCATCCCTACTGGCAGATCTGCTCCCCACAGAGGCAGCAGAGAGAAAGTATCAGAGTGAAAACTATGCAGACAATCCTCAGGAGCTGGTGGCCCGGGCCGTATCCGCCGCCATGGAACAGGTAAAATCTGATCCTTCCATCCCTGCTTCCTTAAAAAAGCGGGAAATCATAAGCATCCTGGATGAACAGGGAATCTTCCGGTTTAAGGACAGCGTCACACAGGTAGCGGAATTTTTAACATTATCCAAGAACACAGTGTACCTTCATTTGCGCAACTTGCACAAAAAATAAAAAATAATTCAGTATTTATCCATATATACTAAAATATTTTTCAGTGTTATAGTAGGTAATAACATGATACCAGGGTCAAAAGGTCTAAAATCCGATGCAAGCTTGCTTGCAAGAGGATTTTTGAACTTGGGACCCGCCAAAAACATGAAAAAGTAGCCCGATTAGGGCGGATTTTGAATGTTTTTGAGGATTGCAGGAGCACAAAGTGCGGAGCAATCCGGTATCAGAGGGGGCAAAAGACCTTTTGACCCCAACATCATAACATTAACCTACGAAAGGAGTGGTACAATGAAAATCGTATCAACAACCGCAGCGCCTGCCGCTATCGGCCCCTATTCCCAGGCAGTGGTGGTAAATGACCTGGTGTTTACCTCCGGCCAGATCCCCATTGATCCTGCTACCGGATCCGTGGCCGAAGGAGGGATTGCAGAACAGGCCCGCCAGTCAGCGGAAAATGTAAAGGCCGTTTTGGCGGCTGCCGGAGCCGATTGCTCCACTGTCATAAAGACTACCTGCTTCCTGGCAGACATGAAGGATTTTGCCGTTTTTAACGAAGTTTACGCCCGGTATTTTACCGGCAATCCTGCCAGAAGCTGTGTCGCCGTAAAGGATCTGCCAAAGGGCGTTCTGTGTGAAATTGAAGCCGTAGCTGTAATGAAACAGTAACCGTACATATCAGTTCATCTTTTCAATCGGAGGAAGACAAATGGATGCAAAATCTAAAATGAACAATCGTTTTAAAGATTTAGAGGGCGGCCTGTTTTCATCGGTCACAAAAGCGGATGTGGGGGAAGGCGTGGGAAATTTCCTGGCGGCCGGGGGCGCCAATATGGCCTGGGCAGATCCCTTCTATCCCAACCCGTCTGTTCCGGAGTCTGTGAAAAAGGCTATGATAGAAGCGTTGGAGGTAGGAACGGTAAGTCACTATGTAATGCCCATCGGGGATCTGGAACTGAGAAAAGTACTGGCAGAAAAAATCAGTAAAAAGAATCATCTTTCCATTGATCCCAGCCGAAATGTGATTGTGTCTCCTGGCTCTGACAGCGGGCTGTTATTTGCCATGATGCCATTTATTGAGGAGGGGGATGAGATTCTGATTCCGGATCCCAGCTATCCAAGCAACTTTCTCAATGCAAAGCTTCTTGGGGCAAGGGCTGTGCCGGTTCCTCTGTTTGAGGAGGACGGTTATCAGCCCCGGATTGAGGAATTTGAAAAGAGGGTTACAGCCAGGACGAAGATGGTCCTTATGAGCCACCCCAACAACCCCACTACAACCGTGTTCCGCAGGGAAGCTCTGGAAAAACTGGCTGAATTTATCATAAAGTATGATTTGATCCTGGTATGCGACCAGGCATTTGAGGACCATATCTATGACGGTATCGAATTCGTGTCCCCCTGTACCCTTCCCGGTATGTGGGACAGAACGGTAACTGTATGCTCCATCTCCAAAGGACTGGGACTGTCCGGTTTCCGTATCGGATACATTTATGCCAACGACCATATTATGGATGTGCTGTACGGGGCCGCCGTCAATGTGCTGGGCGCCTCCAACACCCTGGCCAGCATCGGAGCCGTGGCTGCCGTCAGGGATGAGGAATTCTTAAAAAGCAATTATGAGCGGCTTTTAAGAAGGAGGAATCTTGCCTACGAAATCCTGTCAGATATTCCCGGTGTAGAGATGAAGCCCAGCGAAAGCGGTATCCTAAGCTGGCTGAATGTAAGCCGACTGGGAACCAGCGCAGAGGTGGCCGATTACATCAAGGAACACGCCAATATTATGGTAAATCAGGGAACGCCTTACGGCGCCCAGGGAGAAGGGCATATCCGTATTGTAACCGCATGCTATGCTGACGATGAGGATGCGGCCAGACGTTTCCGGGATATTCAAAAAGCACTGACTGAACTTGCAAGACAAAAAGGAATCTGTTAACCCACATAAGACAATACATGTCTGGAAAGGAATCATCAGAATGGGCGAGTCAACAGCAAAAGAAAAATTAACATTCCGCGGCGGAATATTTATGTCTCTTGTTCCGGTAGCTATATTTTTTGGTTTCTGTGTCATACTTTTTGTATGGTTTAAAGCATTTAATATGGAAGCTCTTGCCATGGGCGGTTTCGTCGCCCTGTTGATCGGCGGGGTCTTCTGCACCAGCTACACCAAATTCTGGGATGCTGCAATCAAAGGAATCTCTTCCATAACCAGTGTTTCGGTTATCGTTATTTTCTTTGTAATTGGTATGTTCAGCGCCCTTATGAAGGCCAGCGGCCTGTCCAGCGGCTTTGTATGGCTGGCCAACAGCATCGGCATGAAAGGCGGCCTGTTTGTGGCGTTTACCTTTTTTGCCACCTGTATTGTTGCAACGGCTACAGGAAGCTCCATCGGAACCATGTTTACCGCTTTTCCCATCTTCTTCCCTGCAGGCGTTATCTTAGGCGGAAGCCCTGCATTTATGGCAGGGGCCATTGTGTCAGGGGCTATCTTCGGCGATAACCTGGCTCCTATCAGCGATACCACCATCGCCTCCGCTTCCACCCAGCAGTTTAAGGACGGACGTCCCGCAGACGTAGGCGGCGTGGTCAGCAGCCGTCTGAAATATTCGGCGGTGGCAGGCCTTATCAGCCTTGTCCTTTTCGCCATCCTGGGCGGTATCGGCGGTACCTATGAAGGCGGAACCATTGAGGCTGCCTCCAGCCCCATCAGTCTGGTGATGCTGATTCCTGTTGTTATTATGCTGGTGGTTGCAACCAAGAGCCGCAATATTTTCCAGGGAATCGGCGTGGGACTTCTTCTGGGCCTTATCGTAGGTCTGGCCGCCGGATTGTTCACCTTCCAGGATGTGTTTGCCAACGATGCGGCCAACAATCAGGCAGTCGGTTTCCTCATTGGCGGAATCCAGAACATGCTGGGGACCGTAGGACTGGTAACCGCCGTGTTTGGTATCATGGGTGTTCTGACAGAGGCAGGCATGCTGGACTACATGGTGGAAACCATCTTAAACAGCAAGGCTGCCAGCACCCCCAAGGGAGCGGAGCTTATCTGCATGCTGGGCATCAGCCTGTGCACCGTGATTTTCGGCGGTGTTACAAGCGCTTCCATTCTTACCTTCGGCCCGGTATTAAACAAAGTAGGAAGCGCCAAGAATATCCACCCATACAGAAGAGCCAATCTTTTAGACGGAACCGCCAACAGCCTTCCTGCGATTGTACCCTTTATGAGTGTGTTCGTATTCATCGGTGCTGCCCTTACCGGCCTGTCACCGGTGGTTGTGGCCGGCGGCACAATCTACGGCTTTGCACTGTTTGCAGTATTCTTATTTGCAGTTATAACCGGTTGGGGAAGGACATCTGAAGAATAGACAGAAACAATTCTAACCACATATGGCAGCCCATGCCCCAGTAATGTTCCACCATTGGCGGCATGGGCTGTTTTTCTGTTCTTCTCACCCCAATGTCATGATGTCGGCTTCAAAAGGTCTTCTAACATTTTGAGATAACCTAGTATAACCCACACTAATTAACCGTACCTTTCACGATTTCTCAACCAGCAATACTTTAACGAAATAACATTGTCTGAACAGTATCATTTTTCTGAAACAAAGCCGAAACAAACCCCCGATGTAGTTGCCAACCATCCTGATTCCTGCTATAATTCTGAATGATTGCTGTAACCACTATATAAAAAGGAGTACCGTATATGTATTGTCCCAAATGTGATATGGAATTTATTGACGGAATCACCGTATGTACCGACTGCGGCGGTCCGCTGGCAGAGTCAAAGGAAGCCGCGGAGGCTGTGAGAAAAAAAGAGCAGGAGGAAGCCCGTCTTAAAAGGGAACAGGAGATGGCGCTTTATAAGCAGCAGATGGAGGCAGAATCCTCAGATGAGGCAGAGGGCCTTGCACAGGAAGAAAAAGCTTCGGCCGCACCGGTCTCTTCCGGACGTCCGCAGCCAGCCAGAGTGTATGTGGATAAAGCAGAAAAATATGATGACTTAAAGTCCTCTGCCTCCGCCTTCCTCATAGTCGGCGGTGTGCTGGTGGTGTTTTCTCTCTTATGCTGGACAGGTATCGTCCGTCTGCCCATGCAGGGTGTCTCAAAACTGATTTTTCAGAGTGCGCTGCTTCTTATGGGGTGTTTTTCCCTCGGCGTTTTCCTGAATACCTCCAAATCCGCCAGGCGTCTGGCGCCTGAGATTGATGCCGAAAAACATCAGACAGAGGAGCTGATTCAGTGGTTTCTGGATACGTATACCGGGGATTCCATAGACAGAGAAATATCTGATTTTGAAGAATTGTCCGAGGAAGAAAAGAGCCTGAAACGCTTCCAGATCATCCAGGACTATCTGATTACCGGAAAGGATCTTCCGGATCCTTCCTATGTAGATGCATTGAGCGAAGAGATTTATGCAAGGCTTTATGAAAGTTAATCATCACATATTAAGTATAGCAGCAACTGCCTCAGGCGCACATGTATTCACCTCATGCCCGGCACCGGGAATTATGTGCAGCTTGGCCTGAGGCAGTTTTTCTTTTAATCTTTCCGCTGCCTTTCTGTTGGCAGTATCTTTCTCTCCGCATACAACCGCAGCCGGACACGTAATCTGGCTTAGCTGTTGGCTAAAATCCAGAGAACGCATGGAATGAGCCAGTTTTATCATATCCTGTTTGGACAGGCCCGTATTTTCAAATGCTTTGCCGGGCATACAGCGAAACAGCAGATTCTGGAAATCAATAAGCAGGGTCGGAACTTTATACTGAACACCGATTAACACCAGAGAAGACACCTTGTCTGTGTGGCGAATCGTATAATCAAGGGCAAGAATTCCTCCCAGAGATAGCCCGCAGATACGAAAGGGCTCCGCCGTATCCTCATATCGTTTTTCAAGTCTGTTAAGCAACTGAGTGTACGTGCTGTTATCTCCTTCCAACGAAAAAAGCTCCGGACAATCTGCGTCCTCACAGGAAGAGAGACGGATTGTGCCTTTCCAATCATCAGCCCTCTGTCCCAGGCCATGCCAGAAAACAGTCTTCACTCTCTGTTCCCCTTCCTTCTTTAAGATGCCCAGAGAGCATCACACCTTCAGGTATCATACTCTCTGAACCATTCTCGTTATTTCACCAAAAGAGATTTCCCTGTCATTTCCTTAGGCTGTTCCATTCCCATAAGCTCAATCAAAGTAGGAACAATATCCGCCAGGCATCCGCCTTCTCTCAGCTTGTAAGCAGGATCCGCATTTACCAGGATAAACGGAACCGGATTGGTGGTATGAGCGGTAAATGGCGCCCCTGTCTCATAGTCAACCAGCTGCTCTGCGTTGCCGTGATCCGCACAGATAAACATCACGCCGCCAGCTTCCTTCACAGCCTCTGCCGCGCGGCCTACGCACCCGTCTACTACCTCGATTGCCTTGATCGCCGCTTCCTCCACACCGGTATGACCTACCATATCAGGATTTGCGAAATTGATGATAATCACATCATACTTTCCGGATTTAATGCACTCCACCAGCTTGTCGCAAACCCCCGGCGCACTCATCTCCGGCTTCAAATCATAGGTAGCCACTTCCTTGGGAGACGGAATCAGGAAACGATCCTCACCCTCATTGGGTTCTTCCACCCCGCCGTTAAAGAAGAAGGTTACATGGGCATATTTCTCTGTCTCCGCGATTCTGGCCTGAGTCATATGATGGTTAGCCAGATACTCGCCGAATGTATTTACAACGGACTCTTTCTTAAATGCCACTATCTTATTCTGAATGGTATCGTCATAATCTGTAAAGCACACATATACCAGATCCAGCCTCTTCTCCCTTGCAAATCCCTTAAAGTCCTCATCACAGAAAGCTCTGGTAATCTCCCTTGCCCTGTCGGGACGGAAATTAAAGAAAATAACAGAGTCGTGATCTTTTACTGTTGCAACCGGCTGTCCGTCCTCGACAACCACAATGGGCTCCACAAACTCGTCAAATTTTTCTGCATCATAGGATGCCTGGATTCCGCCTGCCGCGCTGTCTGCCCTGGTTCCCTCTCCCTGGGTCAGAGCATGATATGCCCGCTCCACACGGTCCCAGCGGTTGTCACGATCCATGGCATAATACCGTCCCATAACCGTAGCCACCTTGCCTACGCCGATCTTCTTCATCTCTGCTTCCAGATCTTCTACAAACCCCTTGCCGGATGCAGGAGGCGTATCGCGCCCGTCCAGGAAGCAATGTACATACACTTTGTCCAGCCCGTTTCTCTTGGCCAGCTCCAAAAGCCCATAGATATGGGTATTGTGGCTGTGTACACCGCCGTCAGACACCAGCCCCCACATATGAAGGGCAGAACCGTTCTTTTTGCAGTTTTCCACTGCCTGTAAAAACTCCGGCACTTCAAAGAAATCGCCGTCCTGAATGGATTTGGTGATTCTGGTCAGCTCCTGGTATACGATCCGTCCGGCTCCCATGTTCAGATGACCTACCTCCGAGTTGCCCATCTGTCCGTCCGGCAGACCTACAAACAGGCCGCTTGCCTGGCCTTTTACAAAAGGACACTGGCTCATCAGCTGGTCCATAACCGGCGTTCTGCCTTTGCAGACCGCATTGGCCTCACAGTTGTCATTGAGGCCGTAACCGTCAAGTATCATTAAAACTGTTGGTTTTTTGCTCATGGTTATTCTCCTTTATTTCTCTTTTATAACATGCACTTTGAGATAATATTCACAAGCTTTATTGTACACGAAAACAGGCGTTCTTGCAACAAAGGAATCTAAAAATTCTCGCTTGCCCGGTTGATCTCAAAGTACGAAACAGATATAATCCGGAGGATATGGCAATGCTGGAAGACAGCTGGCTGACTGGATACCTGCTGTCCTTCGGCCCCAATGTAGAGATGCTTTCCTATCCCTTAACCGCCCCTGCCGTCATTCCCTTCATAAACTGCTTCTGAAAAATCAGGAAGATAATCAGTACCGGAATCATAGTCAGCACAGACATGGCAAGAAGACTTCCCCAGGATACGGCATACTGTCCGGAAAAGCTTGCCAGCGCCAGCTGAACCGTATACTTTGCAGTGTCCCGGATAACCACCAGCGGCCACATGTAATCATTCCAGCGCCACAGGAAGGAAAAAATAGCCAGAACACTGACTGCCGGCTTAGCCAACGGCACCATAAGATACAAAAATATCTTGGTCTCACCGGCGCCGTCGATACGGGCGGATTCCATGATTTCATCCGGAATAGTCAGAAAATACTGCCGCACGATGAAAACCCCTGCCGGAGTAGCCGCCGGAGGAATGATTAAACCCCAGAAGCTGTTGTAGAACCCCACTGCCTTCACCATCTGAAAAATAGGAATCATCAGTACTTCCAGCGGAAGCATCATAGTCGCCATAAAGAACATAAATATCACATTGCTTCCCCGGAATTTATATTTTGCGAAGGCATATCCGGCCATCAGATTGATGACAACCGTAAGCATGGTTGCCGCGATGGTGACAATGGTGGTATTTTTAAAATACAGAGCAAAATCCGCCCTCCCCCAGGCATCCACATAGCTGGATACGGAAAATCTCTCCGGAAGCAGGCTGGGAGGAAACCGGAACAGCTCTGCCTCTTCCTTAAACGACGAAATCACAAGCCAGAAAATCGGAACCAGATAAAGCAGCGCAAAGCCGGCCAACAGGATATAGGTAAACAGATGGCTGTCTCTGCGCCCCAAAACACGTTTACTTGTCATTGACAGCACCTCCGCTCATAACCTTAAACTGCAGGGCAGTGATAACAGCCAGAATCACCAGAAGCACCATGGACAATGCACTGGCATATCCAAGCCGGAATTTCTGGAAGGCCTCCTCATAGATGTACTGAACGGCAAACTTGGTGGCGCCCACCGGCCCTCCGTTTGTCATTGTGACTACCAGGCCATACTGCTTAAACAGATCGATAAATCCCAAAATCAGCACCAAAAACAAGGTTGGCTTCAGCAACGGCACCGTAATGGAGTAAAACATCCTCCATTTATCCGCTCCGTCTACCATGGCTGCTTCATAGTACGTCTCGTCAATGCTCTGCAGGCCCGATATAAACGTCACCATGTAAAAGCCGGATCGGGACCAGACAGAGGCTGCGATTACAACCGCCATGGCCGTCTGACTCCTGGTAAA
>CAJUPP010000058.1:7098-24056 GCA_910588325.1 uncultured Hungatella sp. | reverse complement strand
TGACGGAAAATCATCCACAAAGGCAGGTGCAAGAGAGATTCCGAGAGTACATAACAGGGAAAGGGAGGGTGGTGAAGATATGACGAAGAGAGAAAGCTATGAGTCAAAGACAGAGGCTTTTTTAAAGCCTTTGCTGGAAGAATATCGTTTTGAACTGGTAGATGTGGAGTATGTAAAGGAAGGAAGCAGCTGGTATCTGCGGGCCTATATCGACAAGGAAGGCGGCATTGCCGTGGATGACTGCGAGGTAGTCAGCAGACGCTTAAGCGACTGGCTGGACAAAGAAGATTTTATTGAGGACAGCTACATTCTGGAAGTCAGTTCCCCGGGGCTGGGGCGTCCTTTAAAAAAGGAGAAGGATTTTGTCCGCAGCATGGGGAAGCAGGTGGATATCCGCCTGTACCGCCAAAGAGACAAACAAAAGGATTTTACAGGAATTCTGACAAACTATGATAAAGACTCTGTCACCATAGAATCAGAGGATGGAGAAGAGATAGTATTTGAACGTTCGGACATTGCTCTGATTCGTTTGGCATTTGATTTTTAGATTTTCAGATGAGAATATAGTTGGAGGATAAAAAAATGAACAAAGAACTGTTAGAAGCACTGGATATTCTGGAGAAGGAAAAGAATATCAGCAAGGCAACCATGCTGGAGGCCATTGAGAATTCTCTGCTTACCGCGTGCAAGAATCATTTTGGCAGGGCGGATAACATAAAAGTAAATATCAATCCGGAGACCTGTGATTTCTCAGTGCTGGCAGAGAAGGAAGTGGTGGAAGAGGTGACGGAGCCTCTGATACAGTTAAGCCTTGCAGAGGCAAAGATGATTGCTCCTAACTATGAGATCGGTGATATTGTGCAGATTCCGGTAGAGTCCAAGTCATTCGGAAGAATTGCCACACAGAATGCCAAGAACGTGATTCTCCAGAAAATCCGCGAGGAAGAGCGGAAGGTACTTTATAATGACTGGTATACTATGGAGAAGGATATTGTCCCAGGGGTGGTGCAGAGATATCTTGGGCGGAATGTCAGCATTAATCTGGGAAAGGTAGATGCCATTTTAAATGAATCCGAGCAGGTAAAGGGCGAGGTGTTCCAGCCTACAGAGAGAATCAAGGTGTACGTTCTGGAAGTGAAGGATACCACCAAAGGTCCACGTATTTCCGTATCCAGAACTCATCCGGATCTGGTAAAGAGACTGTTTGAACTGGAAGTGGCAGAAGTAAGAGACGGTACAGTGGAGATTAAGTCCATCGCCAGGGAGGCAGGGTCCAGAACCAAGATTGCAGTAAAGTCCAACGACCCTAACGTGGATCCGGTAGGCGCCTGTGTAGGCTTAAACGGAGCCAGGGTCAATTCCATTGTAAGCGAACTGAAGGGAGAGAAGATTGACATTATCAACTGGGATGAGAATCCTGCATACTTAATTGAGAATGCCTTAAGTCCGGCAAAGGTAATCTGCGTTGTTGCGGATGAGGACGCCAGGGAGGCACAGGTAATTGTTCCGGATTATCAGCTGTCCTTAGCCATCGGAAAGGAAGGGCAAAATGCAAGGCTGGCGGCGAAGCTGACAGGATACAAGATCGACATCAAGAGTGAGACTCAGGCCAGGGAGTTAGGCCTGTTTGAAGAGATGGGCCTGGACGGCGGAATGGAAGAAGGTCCCTATGAGGGATATCCGGAGGAGTATCCGGGAGATTACCAGGATGGCTATGGGCAGGATTATGCGGGAGAAGCCCAGGATGGCTATGGAGATGTTTATCAGGAAGAACTTCAGGGCGGATATGGATATGCTTATCAGGAAGGGGCTCAGGACGGCTATGGGGATGATTACCAGGAAGGGGCAGGAGACGGATATGCAGATAACTATCAGGGAGAAGCTCAGGAGGAATCGATAGACGATTACCAGCAAGACGTTCAGGAGGATTACCAGGACAACGAATAATCAGATGGATTGGGAGTGATAGCCAGTGAGTACAAAAAAGGTTCCGCTCAGGCAGTGTATCGGCTGCGGTGAGATGAAAGGCAAGAAAGAGATGATTCGGATTTTGAAGACAGAGACAGAAGGTGTGGTTTTAGATGCCACCGGGCGCAAGAACGGGCGGGGAGCCTATGTCTGCCCCAATATGGAATGTTTTCAAAAGGCAGTAAAAAGCAAGGGGCTGGAGAGAGCCTTTAAGATGCCGATTCCAAAGGAAGTCTACGAGTCTCTGGAAAAGGAGATGGAGCAGATTGGAAAATAGACAAAAGGTATTGAATTTAATCAGTTTAGCCATGAAGGCAGGAAAGACAGTCAGCGGAGAATTTTCTACGGAAAAAGCTGTGAAATCCGGAAAAGCACGTCTGGTGGTGGTATCGGAGGAGGCGTCTGACAATACCAGGAAGATGTTTGCCAATCAATGTACTTACTATCGGGTTCCCATCTGTTTCTTTGGTAGGAAGGACGAATTAGGACATTCCATGGGCAAGGAGTTTCGAGCTTCTTTAGCCATAATGGATGAGGGATTCGCCAACGCATTGGTAAAACAAATGAATATTAACGGAGGTAGTAAGTATGAGAGTTAGTGAGCTTGCAAAGGAACTGGGCAAAACCAGTAAAGAAATATTAGAGATTTTACAGAAAAACGGGCATGAGGTAAAAAGCCATGCTTCCAATGTCAGTGAAGAACAGAGACAGCTGGTGAAAGGAGAGATTTCCGGACAGAAGGCAGCGGCTTTGTCTCAGACAAAGGAGCCTCATCAGGCCCCGCAGATTAAGGAGAATATGTCAGCAAAAGAGAATATGCCGGAGAAACCGGAAAAGGAAGAGGCAGCTCCTGGGGAGCCGCCGAAAAAGAAGATTGCGGCAGTCTATCGGCCTCAGAATGCACAGACCATGAAGAATATGCGTCTACAGCAGAATCGTCCCCAGGGTCAGGCAACTCAGGGAAACCGGGAAGGAAACCGTTTCCAGGGACGTCCCCAGCAGGGCATCCGCCCTCAGGGCCAGGGAACACCGGCCGGTCAGCCGGGAGGCCGTTCTCAGCTGCAGCCGCTGCAGTTAAATCGTGAGGGAAACCGCGGGCAGGGTCAGCCGTCCCAGACGACAGCCGGTCAGCCAGGAGTGCGTCCCCAGGGTCAGAGTGCACCGCAAGGTCAGCCAGGAGTGCGTCCCCAGGGCGAGAGCGCACTGCAAGGTCAGCCAGGAACTCGCCATCAGGGCCAGAATGCACCGCAGGGTCAGTCAGGGAGCCGTCCTCAGGGTCAGCCGTCCCAAAGTCTGGCCAGCCAGACCATAGTCCGTCCTCAGAATACGGCGGCCCAGCCGGTCAATCGTCCTCAAGGTCCGGCGGCTTCCGGTCAGAGCAGTCCGGCGGCCCAGGCGGGGAACCGTGCTCAGAGTCCGGCAGCTCAAAATCAGGGAAGTTCGGCGGCTTCGTCGGGAAATCGTCTGCAGAGCCAGGGAAGCCAGACAAATGCGGACACTCGGAACATAACTCGTTCCCAGGGTCAGGCGGCTTCCAGCCAGAGCAGTTCTGTAGCCCAGGCAGGGGGCCGTTCTCAGAACCAGTCAACTTCCGCCAATCGGGAGGGAGGACGTTTTCAGGGACAGTTTAATCAGAGCAATCGTGATGGAAATCGTCCGCAGAATCAGGGCAACCGTGAGGTCAGATCAGACAGAGGCCAGAACTATCAGGGGAGCCGGGATGGAAGAGGCCAAAATTATCAGGGAAGCCGAGACGGAAGAGGCCAGAACTATCAGGGAAGCCGAGATGGGAGACCAGACGGAAGAGGCCAGAATTATCAGGGAGGCCGGGATGGAAGAGGCCAGGGTTACCAGGGAAGCCGTGACGGGAGACCAGACGGAAGAGGCCAGGGGTATCAGGGAAGCCGAGATGGAAGATCGGACGGAAGAGGCCAGAATTATCAGGGAGGCCGGGATGGAAGAAGCCAGGGTTACCAAGGAAGCCGCGAGGCCAGGGGAAACTTTGACAACCGGGAAGGAAGGAGCGGTCAGGGTTATCAGGGAAGCCGCGACGGAAGAACCCAGGGAGGCCGTGACGGCGGGAGAGGCCAGGTACAGGGAGGCCGCGATCGTCAGAGAGACAGCAAGAAATCTTTCGATACACCGCTTGCAACCAAACCTCAGAGCAATCGTGCCAATAAGAATGCATATAAAAATGATCGTTATGATAAGAACAAGATGACCGAGGACGGACCAAAGAACAAGGGTAAATCCGGCTCCACATCCAAGCATCCGTTTATCATGCCGCAGAAGCCGGTGGAAGCAAAAGTGGAGGAGACTATCAAGGTCATTACCCTGCCGGAGGTTTTAACCATCAAGGAACTGGCAGAGAAGATGAAGCTTCAGCCGTCAGCAATCGTAAAGAAGCTGTTTTTAAAGGGTACCATCGTAACTCTGAATCAGGAGATTGATTACGAGAAAGCGGAAGAGATCGCTATGGAGTACGATGTACTCTGTGAGAAAGAAGTAAAGGTAGACGTGATCGAGGAACTGCTGAAAGAGGACGAAGAGGACGAAAAGGATATGGTTTCCAGACCTCCGGTAGTCTGTGTCATGGGCCATGTTGATCATGGTAAGACTTCTCTTCTGGATGCTATCCGCCAGACCAATGTCACCTCCAGAGAGGCAGGAGGAATCACTCAGCATATCGGTGCCTACGTGGTGGAGATCAACGGACAGAAGATTACATTTTTGGATACTCCCGGCCATGAGGCCTTTACTGCCATGCGTATGAGAGGCGCTCAGTCTACGGATATTGCGGTTTTGGTAGTTGCAGCCGATGACGGTGTAATGCCTCAGACAGTGGAGGCTATCAATCATGCCAAGGCGGCAGGGGTGGAGATCATTGTAGCTATCAACAAGATCGATAAGCCAAGCGCCAATGTGGAGCGTGTAAAACAGGAATTGTCAGAGTATGAACTGGTTCCGGAGGACTGGGGCGGCAGCACGATTTTTGTGCCTGTGTCTGCCCATACCAAGGAAGGTATTCCGGAACTTCTGGAGATGATTATTCTGGCTTCCGAAGTGAAGGAATTAAAGGCTAATCCCAATAGAAATGCCAGAGGTCTGGTCATCGAGGCAGAGTTGGACAAAGGAAAAGGACCTGTGGCTACGGTGCTGGTACAGAAGGGTATTCTCCATGTGGGAGATAACATTGCGGTAGGAGCCTGCTACGGAAAAGTCCGTGCCATGATGGATGACAAGGGACGGAGAGTAAAGGAGGCAGGACCGTCTACTCCGGTGGAGATTCTGGGATTAAACGGTGTTCCCAACGCAGGAGAGGTATTCGTGGTAAGTGCCAGCGAGAAAGAGGCCAGAAGCTTTGCGGAAACCTTTATCTCCGAGGGCAAGAACAAGCTTCTGGAAGAGACCAAGGCAAAGCTGTCTCTGGATGATCTGTTCAGCCAGATTCAGGCAGGCAATGTAAAAGAACTTCCGATTATCGTCAAGGCAGATGTTCAGGGTTCCGTGGAGGCTGTAAAGCAGAGCCTTCTGAAGCTGTCCAACGAGGAGGTAATGGTAAAAGTAATTCACGGCGGTGTAGGTGCCATCAACGAATCTGATGTATCCTTAGCGTCCGCATCCAATGCCATTATCATCGGATTTAATATAAGACCGGATGTGACGGCCAAGTCTGTTGCAGAGCGGGAGAAAGTGGATATCAGACTGTACAAGGTAATCTATCAGGCCATAGAGGATGTGGAAGCTGCCATGAAAGGTATGCTGGATCCTGTATTTGAGGAGAAGGTCATCGGTCATGCCATTGTGCGTCAGCTATTTAAGGCCTCTGGTGTAGGTGTGATTGCCGGTTCCTACGTGACAGACGGCAAATTCCAGAGGGGATGTTCCGTCCGCATTACCCGTCAGGGTGAGCAGCTGTTCGACGGTGCTCTCGCTTCCCTGAGACGTTTCAAGGATGATGTGAAGGAAGTTGCCACCGGATATGAGTGCGGTCTTGTATTTGAGAAATTTAATGATGTGGAAGTAGACGACATGATAGAGGCTTATATTATGGTGGAGGTTCCAAGGTAGAGTTTTTAAAGAAAGGAATAGAAGTGCGTAAAAACAGTATTAAAAATACAAGAATTAACATGGAAGTGCAGAGGGAGTTAAGCCAGATTATCCGTACGGAGGTAAAGGACCCAAGACTTTCTTCTGCCATGACCAGTGTGGTATCGGTGGAGGTATCGCCGGATTTAAAATACTGCAAGGCATTTATCAGTGTGCTGGGGGATGAAGAAACCTGCAAATCCGTACAGGAAGGTTTAAACAGCGCGGTAGGTTACATCCGAAAGGAGCTTGCCAGAAGGGTGAATCTGCGGAACACGCCGGAGATCAAATTCGTACTGGATCAGTCGATTCAGTACGGTGTTACCATGTCAAAACTGATTGACGATGTAACCAAAGATCTGAAGGATGATGAGGAAACCATCGAAGACAATTGATATAGAAGGAGACGGTGTATGACAAAACTGGAAACTATGATTGGCCGGGCGGAATCGATTGTGATTTTAGGTCATGTAAATCCGGATGGAGACTGTGTAGGCTCCTGCCTGGCCGTCTACAATTATGCGAAAGAGCAGTACAACAAAAGGGTAACCGTCTGTCTGGAAAAGGCAGCAGAGAAATTTTCCTATCTGGCTGGTTTTGAGGACATCAAAAATCAGCTGGAGGAAGAGACTGCGGACCTGTGTATCTGTTTGGACTCAAGCGACAGAGAACGGCTGGGGGAGTTTAAAATTTGTCTGGATCATGCAAAGGAAAGTATCTGTATTGACCATCATATAACCAACCACGGCTATGCCATGGAAAATGTGATCGATGCGGATGCCAGTTCCACCTGTCAGGTTCTGTTCACTCAGATGGAAGAGGACAAGATAAGCAAAGCCGTGGCGGAATGCATCTACACAGGAATCATTCATGATACAGGAGTATTCCGTTACAGCAATACTTCCAGAAAAACTATGGAAATTGCCGGAAAGCTGATGGAGAAAGGAATCGATTTCTCCTCCATTATCGATGACAGCTTTTATAAAAAAACGTATCTCCAATCTCAGATTTTGGGAAGAGCTTTATTTGAAAGTGTGTCATTTCTGGATAAAAGATGTATTTTTACCGTAGTCCGGAAAAAAGACATGGAATTTTACGATGTGGATAAAAGCGATCTGGATGGGATTGTGGACCAGCTTCGCATCATAGAAGGAGTGGAATGTGCTATTTTCCTGTATGAGGTTGGAATCCATATGTATAAAGTCAGCATGAGATCCAACAAAAAGGTGGATGTCAGCAAGATCGCCGCTTATTTTGGCGGCGGCGGACACATGAGGGCTGCTGGCTGCACCATGTCCGGAAGCTTCCATGATGTAATCAACAATCTTTCCGGACATATTGAAAAACAGCTGTAAGGCCGGGGAAGCCGGAATCTTTACATAAAGTAAACCCCATGCCGTTGTCTTCGCATCACCATGAATGAAAGTGGATTACCCTCCGGGGGATGCACACAAAATGCCAAGAACAGGCATTTTGGCGTGTCGTACGGTCAGCGCAGCAAGTACTGCGCTGACCTACAGCAAGGATTCGAGACTTTTATAGCAAAACCAGGAGAACAGGATGTTTAATGGCATACTTAATATTTATAAAGAAAAAGGATATACCTCTCATGATGTAGTGGCAAAAATGAGAGGTATTTTAAAACAGAAGAAAATCGGACACACAGGTACCCTGGACCCGGATGCCAGGGGGGTTCTCCCTGTATGTTTGGGGCAGGCTACCAAATTGTGTGACCTGCTGGTAGAGCATGATAAAACATATAAAGCAGTCATGCTCCTGGGAATCGAGACAGATACCCAGGATACAAGCGGCAAGATTCTGTTAGAAAAGCCGGTAACCTGTTCGGAGGAGCTGGTGAGAAATGCGGTTTTAGGTTACATCGGAATTTACAATCAGGTACCGCCTATGTACTCTGCACGAAAGGTAAATGGAAAAAAGCTGTATGAACTGGCACGCCAGGGAAAAGTAGTAGAGCGCAAATCCAGGCAGGTTTCCGTCTATGATATCCATATCGAAGAGATAAATCTGCCGGAAGTAACTATGACAGTAAAATGCTCCAAAGGGACCTATATACGAACCCTGTGTCATGATATCGGGCAGACTCTGGGGTGCGGCGGATGTATGAAAAGCCTGATACGGACACAGACAGGACAGTTTAGGCTGGAAGAAAGTATAACCCTTTCTCAGCTGGAGAAGATACGGGATGAAGGATTGCTGGAACAGTACATGATTTCTGTGGAGGAAATGTTTGAAACCTGTCCGGCCGTATATGTGAAGAAAGAGGCAGACAACCTGGTTTGGAATGGAAATCCTGTAAAACCGGAGATGACAGAGACGGACATAGACAGTCAGTTTGAAAATGGAATAAGATGCCGTGTTTATGACAGCAGCAGGAGATTTTTAGGTGTTTATGAGTTTGATAAAGAGAATCACAGACTAAAGGTATGGAAAATGTTTCAGCAATAATTGTATCACAAAAAGGGAGGTGAGGCCAGATGAAGAGTTTTGTCGGTGATACTGATTTTCAAATGAAAGAGCCCACAGTAGTAACAATCGGAAAGTTTGACGGCAGACACAGGGGACACCAGAAATTACTGAGCGCCATGCTTAAGTGGAAAAATGAGCGCGGATACAAGACTGCCGTCTTCACTTTTGATATGGCCCCAGCCGCCTGCATTCAGGGAAAACCTCAGAAAGTCATCACCACCAATCAGGAACGGCGCAACAACATGGAAAAAATGGGCATTGATTACCTGGTAGAATACCCGTTTACCAGAGAAGTATCTCACTTAAGCGCAGAAGAATTTCTAAAGGATATCCTTTTGGGACAGATGAACGCCAAAGCTATTGTAGCAGGAACCGACTGTGGCTTCGGCTATCAGAGAAAAGGCAATGCCGAACTTTTAAGGAACTTGAAAGACAGCCTGGGATATGATCTGGAGATCATTGAGAAAGAACAGGATGAAAACCAGCATCGTGATATCAGCAGTACCTACGTGAAGGAAGAGTTAGATCAGGGAAATATTGAGAAAGCCAATGACTTGTTAGGGGAACCCTATGCCATCCACGGCTGTGTGGTTCACGGAAATCACGTAGGGGGACCGCTTCTGGGATTTCCGACTGCCAATCTGATACCGCCTCCGGAAAAATATCTGCCGCCCTTTGGCGTGTATGTATCGCGGATACTGGTAGATGGAAAGTACTACGGCGGAATTACCAATATCGGCAAAAAGCCCACCATAACCGGAGACAATCCTGTAGGAGTGGAAACCTTTATATTTGGACTGGAAGATGACCTGTACGGAAAACCGATTGAGGTACAACTGTTAAACTTTGAACGTCCAGAGCAGAAATTTGAATCTTTGGAGCAGCTAAAAAAGCAGCTGGAAGCAGACAAGGAATACGGCATGAATTATCTGACGCAGGCAGGCTTTTAGGAAGCGGCAATAATTTTTGGCGGCGTCTGGAGCATCATCGGGCAGCTTCGGAGGTCTTACCATGGGATTTTTTATGGGGTGAGCCTTGACAGCTTTTCAATGCTATGCTAAACTGTGTAAGTATGGGTTTGCGCCGATGCTCGGTTTCCGGATGCTCCAACCGGTAACTTGGTTTTCGGTCAGAATAATTGAAGGAGGAAATTTACATGATTTCAAAGGAAAAGAAATCTGCAATCATTGCAGAGTATGGAAGAAAGCCTGGCGATACCGGTTCACCGGAGGTTCAGATCGCTATTTTGACAGAGAGAATTGCTGAATTAACCGAGCACCTGAAGAAAAATCAGAAGGATCATCATTCCAGACGCGGACTGTTAAAGATGGTTGGACAGAGACGCGGACTGTTGGATTATTTAAAGAAGACGGATCTGGAAGGTTACCGTGCTCTGATTGAAAAATTAGGTATCAGAAAGTAGTAAAAATTATAGGGTGGAGATAGTTCTCCACCCTGCTTTTCAGTTCACGAAAAGTGACTGGAAGTTATGGGCAGAGGATTTGCACCGAGACCGCTGAAAAGGGTATCGGCGGTAGAAAAAGCGGCGGGTACATTTTTCAGTAGTTTCGGCGTCTTCTGCTATTATGGTTGAATAGAAAATGAAAGAAAAGGAGAATAGCCATGTACAAAAGTTTTTCTATGGAATTGGCCGGAAGAACGCTGACTGTTGATATAGACAGAGTGGGTAAGCAGGCAGGCGGCGCCGCATTTATGCATTACGGGGACACGGTGGTTTTGTCTACTGCCACAGCATCTGACAAGCCGAGGGAAGGAATCGATTTCTTCCCCTTAAGTGTTGAATATGAGGAAAAATTATACGCAGTAGGAAAGATTCCGGGAGGATTCAATAAGCGGGAGGGAAAGGCATCAGAGAACGCGATTCTGACCTCACGTGTTATTGACCGCCCTATGAGACCGTTATTTCCCAAGGATTACCGCAATGATGTGACTTTGAACAATATGGTCATGAGTGTTGATCCGGAGTGCCGTCCGGAATTGGTGGCTATGCTGGGGGCTTCTATTGCAACCTGCATTTCCGATATCCCCTTTGACGGGCCATGTGCAACTACACAGATCGGTATCATTGACGGACAGATGATTGTGAACCCGTCTCAGGAGCAGTGGAAGGTCAGCGATCTGAATCTGACAGTTGCTTCCACTAAAGAGAAGGTGATTATGATTGAGGCCGGGGCCAATGAAATCCCGGAGGCCAAGATGATTGAGGCTATCTACATGGCCCATGATGTCAACCAGACGATTATAAAATTTATTGATGAGATTGTAGCAGAGACCGGAAAGGCAAAACATGAGTATACCAGTTGTGCCGTTCCCCAGGAGATGTTTGATGAGATAAAGAAGCTGGTTTTGCCGGAAGAGATGGAAGAGGCTGTCTTTACGGATGACAAACAGACCAGAGAAGAGAATATTCGTGTGATTACGGAGAAGCTGGAAGAGGCATTTGCGGAGAATGAAGAGTGGCTGGCTATTTTGGGCGAGGCAGTATACCAGTATGAGAAGAAGACGGTCCGCAAGATGATTTTAAAAGATCACAAGCGTCCCGACGGAAGGGAGATTACTCAGATTCGTCCTCTTTCTGCAGAGATTGACCTGATTCCGAGAGTCCACGGTTCCGCCATGTTTACCCGCGGACAGACTCAGATCTGTAATGTATGTACCTTGGCCCCTCTTTCCGAACAGCAGAGGCTGGATGGCCTGGATGAGAATGAGGTCAGCAAACGGTATATGCATCATTATAATTTCCCGTCCTACTCCGTAGGCGAAACGAAACCGTCCAGAGGACCGGGAAGACGTGAGATTGGCCATGGTGCTTTGGCAGAAAGGGCATTGATTCCGGTACTGCCGGATGAAGCGGAGTTCCCTTACGCTATCCGTACGGTTTCAGAGACTTTTGAGTCCAATGGTTCCACTTCCATGGCATCTACCTGTGCATCCTGTATGTCTCTGATGGCTGCTGGTGTACCGATTAAAAAGATGGTGGCCGGTATCTCCTGCGGTTTGGTGACAGGGGATACGGATGATGATTTCGTACTTTTGACAGATATTCAGGGGCTGGAGGATTTCTTCGGCGATATGGATTTTAAGGTGACCGGCACCGCAGACGGAATCACAGCAATTCAGATGGATATTAAGATTCACGGACTTACCAGACCTATTGTGGAAGGCGCCATTGCCAGATGCCGGGAAGCAAGACTGTTTATTATGGATACCTGCATGAAGCCGGTGATTTCCCAGCCGAGACCGGAGGTTGGCAAGTATGCTCCGAAGATTGAGCAGATTACCATTGACCCGCAGAAGATTGGAGATGTGGTCGGCAAACAGGGTAAGGTTATCAATAAGATTATTGAGGAGACTGGTGTCAAGATCGATATCGAGGATGACGGAAGCGTATCCGTATGCGGTACGGACAGAGATATGATTCACCGTGCCATCCATATTATTGAGAGTATCGTGACGGATATTGAACCGGGACAGATTCTTACGGGGAAGGTGGTCCGTATCATGAACTTTGGGGCTTTTGTAGAGCTGGCTCCCAATAAAGACGGTATGGTACACATTTCGAAACTGTCAGACAAACGTGTGGCTAAAGTAGAAGATGTGGTGAATATCGGTGATGAGGTAACCGTAAAGGTTATGGAAGTTGATAAGATGGGAAGAGTTAACTTAAGTATGAAACCGGCGGATTTAGCTGATAATAGGGGAACGAAGGAAGAGAACCGGCAGTAGCATTCCTGTTGCTGTGAGATTTAAAAATCAGACCGGATGAGAAAGCAGGTCAGCGGAGCATGACAGCCACGAAAAGGCAGCCATGTTCCGTTTTTGTAACAGCCCGAATATCTGGAGTGGACTTCAGATATTTGGGGACCAAGGGCTGACAGTGTTGGCTTCAACATCATTTTAAATAGAAGGGATACAGATTTGAACCATGATAAGTGAACGGTTGTATGGCATTTTGATAGATTCCTTTTGGAAAATTTTGCTGCCTGGACTGAAGGTAACGATTCCTTTGACCGTGATTGCCTTTTCACTGGCTATGGTAATTGCAGTGATTATGGCTCTGATCCAGTTTGCTGATGTAAAGGTGCTTAAGCATCTGGCAAGATTTTACATATGGGTGATTCGGGGAACGCCTCTTTTGGTTCAGTTGTTTATTGTTTTTTACGGACTTCCCAAGGTTGGGGTTGTCCTTGCACCATTTCCTTCCGCGGTGATTGTATTTTCCATCAATGAGGGGGCCTATGGCGCGGAAATCATCCGAGCGGCGCTGGAGTCTGTGCCTAAAGGGCAGATGGAAGCCGGATATTGTGTGGGGATGTCTTATCTGCAGATTATCAGGCGGATTATACTTCCTCAGGCTCTTAGGACTGCATTTCCCTCTCTGTCCAATTCTCTGATTGCCATGGTGAAGGATACCTCTCTTGCCGCTAATATTACAGTGGCGGAGATGTTTATGGCGACCCAGAGGATTGTAGCCAGAACCTATGAGCCGTTGGCGCTGTACTGTGAGGTAGGTTTGATTTATCTTTTGTTTTCTACGATTCTGACGAAGCTGCAGCGTGTGGGAGAGAAGAAGCTGGATTTTTACGGATATAACAGGAGGTAGGCCATGCTGGAGGTTAAGGGAATCAGAAAAAATTTTGGTAATCTGGAAGTGTTAAAAGGTGTGGATCTGAATGTGGAGAAGGGGGATGTGGTGGCGATTCTGGGACCCAGCGGATCAGGGAAAACGACCCTTCTCCGGTGTATTAATTTTCTGGAGACGGCGGATCAGGGAACGTTGATTTTTGACGGGGAGTCCTATGACATGAGCTGGATGTCCAGGAGGGATATTGGGGCTTTGCGTAAAAAAACTGCTTTTGTGTTTCAGAGCTTTAATCTGTTTTTAAATAAGACAGCATTGGAAAATGTAACGGAAGGGCTGATTGTGGCTCGGAAGATGCAAAAGGAACAGGCAAGGAAGATAGGAAAGAGAGCTCTTGATAAGGTGGGGATGTCGGACCGGTACGACCATTATCCGCACCAGCTGTCAGGTGGACAGCAGCAGCGTGTGGCTATTGCAAGGGCATTGGCTGCGGATCCGGAGATTATCTTTTTTGACGAGCCGACTTCGGCGCTGGATCCGGAATTGATCGGAGAGGTTTTAGAGGTCATGAGGGAGCTGGCACAGGAAGGGATGACTATGCTGGTGGTGACCCATGAGATGAACTTCGCCAGGAACGTTTCCAATAAAGTGATCTTTATGGAACAGGGGGTTGTGGTGGAGGAAGGAACTTCGAAGGAGTTTTTTGGAAATCCTAAGGAGGAGAGGACAAAGGCGTTTCTAAAAATAGTAACGGGGGAAAGTTAAGTCAGGGATTTTGATAATTTGGAAAGGAGAATCAGAAAATGAGAAAAAATTTGTGGATTAGAATGGCAGCAGTTATGACAGCCGGAGTGTTAGGGCTTTCAGGATGTGCCGGGGATAACGGAGGCTCTCAGGGAACAGAGACCACGGCCGGGACAGTGAATGAGCAGAGTAAAGAAGAGACACAGGCGGATTCTGGAGAACAGACCGGGGGAGAGGAAACGCAGGATCAGCTTGCTCAGATTCAGCAGAAAGGGGAGCTGGTAGTGGCGATGGAGGGAACCTGGTCTCCATGGACTTATCATGATGAGTCTGATCAGTTAGTCGGATATGATGTGGAAGTGGCAAACCTGATTGCAGAGAAGCTGGGGGTGAAGGCTGTCTTTGTGGAAGGAGAATGGGACGGACTGTTTGCCGGACTGGATGCCGGAAGATATGATATTGTGGTAAATGGAGTGGAGATTACAGAGGAGCGGGGAGAGAAATATGATTTTACGGATCCCTATGCCTATATCCGTACAGCCATTGTGGTAAATGGAGATAATGATGAGATTCAGTCCTTTGAAGATCTGGCCGGGAAGAATACGGCCAATACCATTTCCAGCACTTACGCAGAGCTGGCAGAAAGCTATGGTGCTACGGTAACTGGTGTAGATGATCTGAACCAGACCTTTGAGCTGTTGCTTTCCGGGCGAATCGATGCGACTCTGAATGCGGAACTGACGTACTATGATTATATGAAGGCTCACCCGGACAGAGATTTAAAGATTGCAGCTTTGACAGAAGAGGCATCCCTGGTATCCATTCCTTTGAGGAAAGGGGCAGAGTCGGAAAGCCTTCGGGCGGCGATCAATGATGCGATTGCAGAGCTCAGTGAATCAGGAGAACTGGCAGCACTTTCGGAAAAATATTTCGGAAGTGATATTTCCAGGAACCCTCAGGAAAATTAAGCAAGATTTGAAAAGGTATTGAGGCTGGCTGATGGGGTTATCGGAAAATGAACGTATTGCTGTCATATATTGTGCGATTGTTTAAGCAAAACGCCAAGATATGGTATGCTGTTTTCATTTCCCGACAGCCCCGTTTTCTATTTAATGCCTCAATGAAACACATCCTTTGAAAAACACAAAAAATAGTAAGAAAATATTTCTTGCTTTATGGAAAAAGATAGGGTAAAGTAAAAAAATAGCAAAATCCATGAATTCTGAGGCTTCTTTAAACCGGATAAATAAGGTTTCTGGAATACATGTAAAAATACTGGAGGCAAAAGATGAGAAAGTTTGTGTGTATATTGGCAGGTGTGATGTTGCTGGGGAATGCTTCTTCGGTTGTAAGTTTTGCAGACGTGACGGGTCAGTCGGCGCAGCTGGTGGGCCCGGGAGGGCAGCAGAATGACAACCTGCAGTCAGGAGGAGACCAGCGAGACAGTCTGGGGGTGGTTGAGCCGGTTCCGGCGCAGAATGAAATCGATGTCAGCAGTCAGAATGTGTCAGGCCCGGGACAGGGGCAGAATGGAGGGAATTTCAGCGACAGTCAGAGTGCAGGTCAAAATGTGGTGGGGCCTGGTGTGAACTCCGGAACTTCAGGTACAGGGAGCAGTCAGAATCCGGTAGGTCCAGGATATGCATCACAGGTTAAGAAGGAGATTGGGCCAGGGGTTGTAAGTGAGGAGAATGGGGACGGCACTGTTCAGACAAATCCACAGGTTTCTCAGAACAATTTTCTGGATGCGCTCATCATGGATCCTGTGGTAAAAATAGCAGAGAAATATTCTTACGACCAGATGGTTTTGGATATTCAGCAGCTACAGGCGCGATATGGAGAGAAAATCCATGTAAATGTGATCGGAGTTTCTTATGACGGCAGAAACATCTACGAAGTAATTGTGGGAAATGTCAATGCGCCGAAGCATATCCTTCTTCAGGGAGCTATCCATGCCAGAGAATATATGACTCCTCTGCTTATGATGAATCAGATTGAGAAGGCATTGTTTCATTATGATACGGGACAGTATAACGGCATAATGCTAAAAGATATGTTTCAGCAGACGGCACTGCATTTTATTCCTATGAGCAATCCAGATGGTGTGACATTGTCCCAGTTTGGTTTGGACGGACTTCGGTCGGATTTTCTGAAGCAGACCGTTTTGAGCTGTTATGCCAGAGATACGGCAGAAGGCAGAACAGCCCTTCCTTTGGAACAATATCTGACGCTTTGGAAAAGCAATGCTGCAGGAGTGGATTTGAATCATAATTTCCCGGCAGATTGGGAAGGGGTTGTGACTTCGGCGACTGCCAATTCGTCCTCCGGATTTAAAGGCGCCAGTCCTCTGTCAGAGCCAGAGAGCCAGGCATTGGCTTCCATGGCAGACAAGTATCCCTGGGTGGCAACCATCAGTTATCACTCTATGGGAAATATCATATACTGGGATACCCAGATAAGTAAAGTGAAGGATGGCTCTATGTCACTGGCTCAAAGTATTTCCAATGTGACCGGATATCGGATGGACGGAAGTGACGGAAAAGGCGGCTATAAGGACTGGATGCAGGCTAAGGATAATCCGGTTCCCGGAGTTACAATTGAGGTGGGAAGTGTCAGCTGCCCACTTCCGGTAACCCAGTATGATGCGGTGTGGCAGCAGAATAAGGCGGTCTGGGTAGAGGCTTTGATGTGGAGCCTGGGACGGTGAGTTGGATTTTAGTTCGGGATAAAATAGGACGAAAAAATATCTGTGATTTGTTAAAATGGTTTTGACTTCCTTTTCAGGAAATGTTATCATAAGTATGTACTTAAGTGGAGATGATGAATATACTTCCGAGTTTATGAAGATACGACAGATGGCTTTCTAAAGATAAAAGGATAATTTACTGTAACTATGAAATTTAACAGCAAAAGAAAGGGGAAGTCATGTCAGAAGTTGAAAAATTGATTCTCGAAAAATTGGATGTACTTAGCCAGGATGTTCATGAAGTGAAAGAAGTGGCCATAGAAGCGAAGGAAGAGGCCACAAAGGCGAAAGAAGTAGCCATGGAGGCGAAGGAAGAGGCCA
>CAJUPP010000058.1:0-6998 GCA_910588325.1 uncultured Hungatella sp. | reverse complement strand
AGGCCACAAAGGCGAAAGAAGTAGCCATGGAGGCGAAGGAAGAGGCCGCGAAGGCGAAAGAAGTAGCCATGGAGGCGAAGGAAGAGGCCACGAAGGCGAAAGAAGTAGCCATGGAGGCGAAGGAAGAGGCCACAAAGGCGAAAGAAGTAGCCATGGAGGCGAAGGAAGAGGCCGCGAAGGCCAGAGAAGTAGCCACGGAAGCCAAGAAAACTACATTGGAAACTCAGGTGACTTTAGAGAACGATATCAGTCGAAAGATAGATATTATCGGTGAGGGTCATGATTTTTTAAATATGAGGCTTGATGATGCATTAAGGTTTAAGATGAAAAGTGAACGTATGGAGTTGGATATGCTGAGTCTTCGTATGGACGTGAACAAAATTAAAAACCACTTGAATATTGCCTGATAATAAATATAGAATAAAAATCAAAAAGCGATAGAAGCTGCTAAAAGCTGTCTATCGCTTTTCCATTTTTAAACGGAACAGAACACGGTAATCGAATCCGGGGATGTCTGTGCAGGGATGCTTCTGGTAGTATTGGTATAGAGAACTAAAAGAAGCTGTCCGCCCAATTGTCCAGGATAAATCTGTCCGTTCTGTGTGCGGATATTTGTATAGTTAGACAGGTTCAGAACCAGGGTATTGTCACTGTCTCGCAGATTCTGATTGAAGGTATCCAGCATGGCATATTGATTCCTGTTGGGCTTCACGACAACAACTGCCTGATACTGAGGCGGATAGATAAGAGGCATAGGTGCCAGTAAATCATAAAAGGCGATGATTCGGTCACCCTGCCGGATTGGTGCCTGATTCAGTACGTAAGTACTGGGATTCATGACTATGGAATAAGTTTCCCCATAGATTGTCTGTACAGTGAGAAGAAGGGTACAGACAGAAGCAGAATTGCCAAATGGAAAATCAGCGATAGAGGTCACAGTACCTTCGATTGGAGAAAAACGGCCCATAAAAGCTCCTGATTGATTCATTTAACTTAATGTATGAGCGGCAGTTGGGATAGGTGAGCTTACGGGCACAAAGATTTCTATTGTTTTTTCTGTTTTTAAGGGTTATAATGTCCAGGTAGAAACGCAGACAGGGATTACAGTCCTGTCTGTACCAAAAGGCATGCCGTATTCCGGAGAGAATCATGAACTGTGAGGCATGCGCAGAATGGAGGAAATTATGAGCAGAGTAAGGACGAGATATGCCCCAAGTCCAACGGGAAGAATGCATGTAGGTAATCTGAGAACCGCATTGTATGCGTATTTGATTGCAAAACATGAGGGAGGAGATTTTCTTCTTCGAATTGAGGATACGGACCAGGAACGCTTTGTGGAAGGAGCCACTGAGATCATATACCGAACGTTGGAAAAAACCGGCCTGGTTCATGACGAAGGGCCGGACAAAGACGGCGGCGTAGGTCCTTATGTACAGAGTGAGCGCCAGGCAGCAGGCATTTATCTGGAATATGCGAAAAAGCTGATTGAGAAAGGACAGGCCTACTACTGTTTCTGTGACCAGGAGCGTCTGGATTCCTTAAAACAGATCGTAAACGGTGAGGAGATTATGACTTATGACAAGCATTGCCTTCACCTGTCCAAAGAGGAAATAGAGGCCAACCTGGCGGCCGGAAAGCCCTATGTAATCCGCCAGAATAACCCTGCAGAAGGAACTACCACCTTCCATGATGAGATTTACGGAGATATTACTGTGGACAATGGGGAACTGGACGATATGGTTCTGATTAAATCTGACGGATACCCTACCTATAACTTTGCCAATGTTGTAGACGACCATCTGATGGGTATCACTCATGTGGTTCGGGGCAATGAGTATCTTTCTTCCTCTCCCAAATACAACCGCCTTTATGATGCCTTTGGATGGGAGATACCAGTATATGTCCATTGCCCGCTGATTACCAATGAAGAGCATAAGAAGTTAAGTAAGAGAAGCGGCCATTCTTCCTATGAGGATCTGATTGAGCAGGGCTTTGTCTCAGAGGCAGTGGTAAATTATGTGGCACTGCTTGGCTGGTCTCCAGAGGACAACCGGGAGATATTTTCTCTGCCGGAGCTGGTGGAGGTTTTTGACTACCGCCATATGAGCAAGTCACCGGCAGTATTCGATGTGACAAAGCTGAGATGGATGAACGGTGAGTATCTGAAGGCTATGGATTTTGACAGGTTCTACAACATGGCAGAGCCGTATATCAGAGAAGTTATCAGTAAGGATCTGGATTTCAAAAAGATTGCAGCTATGGTAAAGACCAGGATTGAGGTGTTTCCGGATATTGCCGGACATATTGATTTCTTTGAGACCATGCCGGAGTATGATCCTCAGATGTATGTTCATAAGAAGATGAAGACAACGAAGGAAACTTCCTTAGAAGTGCTTAAGGAAATCCTTCCTCTTTTGGAAGCACAGGAAGACTATTCCAACGACGCTCTTTACCAGGTATTGTCTAAGTATGTGTCTGAAAAAGGATATAAGACAGGCTATGTGATGTGGCCCATCCGTACTGCTGTATCCGGCAAGCAGATGACACCGGCCGGAGCCACAGAGATTATGGAGGTTCTGGGAAAGGACGAATCTCTGGTCAGAATCCGCAGGGGGATTCAGTTGCTGGCACAGTAAATCCCATACCTGTCCAGGGTACTACCGTGAATGAAAGTTAATACATTTATGATATTTGGAGGAATTGCGATTCATGCCATTTAATTCTTCCCAGAAGAAAGCCATCTATCACATAAACGGACCGATGATGGTTCTTGCTGGTCCCGGATCAGGTAAAACTACCGTTATTACCCACAGAACCAGATATCTGATAGAACAGGGCATTGACCCGGGGAATATTTTGGTGATTACCTTTACAAGGGCCGCTGCCAGGGAGATGCAGGAGCGGTTTATCACATTGATGGACGGGAAGAGCACAAGAGTCAGTTTCGGCACATTTCATTCCGTCTTTTTTACTATATTAAAACACGCATACCGCTATCAGGCCTCCGACATTGTGCGGGAGGAGCAGAAAATACGGTTCATTCGGGAAATGATTGAGAAGTATCAGTTGGAAATCCAGGATGAGCATGAGTTTGTGCCGTCTATCCTGGGAGAAATCAGTTTTGTAAAAAGCGAGATGCTGAGTCTCACTCATTATTATTCCAGAAACTGTTCGGAAGCTGTATTTAAAAAGCTGTATCAAGGCTATGAGAAACGGATGCGGGAGGCCAGACTGTTAGATTTTGACGATATGCTTGTGATGTGCCATGAACTGTTTGTCCAGAGGAAAGATATTTTGGAGGCATGGCAGAATAAATTCCGCTACATCCTTATTGACGAATTTCAGGATATTAACAAGGTCCAGTATGAGATTGTAAAAATGCTGGCCCTGCCGGAGAATAACCTGTTTATCGTAGGAGATGACGACCAGTCTATCTATCGTTTCCGCGGCGCCAAACCGGAGATTATGCTGGGATTTACCGAAAATTATCCGACGGCAAAGACTGTACTTTTAGGAATCAATTACCGCTCTACCAGAGAGATTGTAAATACGGCTTCAGACCTTATAAGCCATAATACAAAACGATATAAAAAGAAGCTGACTGCCGCCAAGGGAGCAGGAAAGCCTGTGGTTACCTGTGTAAGCAGTGAGCCGCAGGAGGAAACCCTGCGGATTGTGGAGGAGATTAAAGATTATGTCAGGGCCGGATATCACTTGGAGGATATTGCAGTTTTATACCGGACCAATCTGGACCCCAGGCTGATGATAGAAAAATTGATGGAGTACAATATTCCGTTTACCATGAAGGATTCCTTGCCCAACCTCTATGAACACTGGATATCCAAGAATGTGCTGGCCTATATCCGGGCCGCAAAGGGCGATTTGAAAAGAAGCAACATCCTGCAGATTATCAACCGCCCTAACCGCTATATCAGCCGGGATGCATTGGAAGACACCACGGTGTCCTGGAACAAGATGAAATCCTTTTATCAGGATAAAGGATGGATGGTGGAGAGAATCGAACAGCTGGAATATGACCTTTCCATGCTTAAAGATATGCCGCCTGCCGCAGCGGTCAACTATATCCGTAAGGCAGTAGGATACGACGATTACATAAAAGAATACGCCCAGTTCAGGCGCATAAATCCGGAGGAGCTTTTGGAGTTTCTTGATCAGCTGAAAGAAAGTGCTGCAGGTTTTAAGACCATGGAAGCATGGTTTCAGAATATGGGAGAATACAAAGAAAAGCTGCAGGAACAGGCCAGAGCACAAAGGGCTGAGCCGCAGGGAGTTTCTTTGATGACAATGCACAGTTCCAAAGGCCTGGAATTTAAAATTGTTTATATTCTGGACGCCAACGAGGGAATCATACCCCACCGGAAAGCTGTTCTGGATGCGGATATGGAGGAAGAACGGCGGATGTTCTACGTCGCCATGACCAGGGCAAAAGAAAGACTTCATGTGTGCTATGTCCGGGAACGATATGGAAAGAGGCAGGACTGTTCCAGGTTCGTTGAAGAGTATCAGAAGAATGCGGACGCTATCGGGTCTTTATCAAAAAACTTTGAGACTGCATTAGTATAACTCACTTTGAATAATCTTACGTTTCGCTGGTCTGCTTTCCCAATAGCGCAAGGGAAAAAGCATCCTAACCAAAACAGAAAGGAATTTAAAGTGAGTGATGCTAGAGCGTGTTTGAAAATTCATTCCCGCCAGCTGCACGCCCCACTTCGCGGTATATTTGGCTCAAATTCACTTAACGTAGCCCGCTACGCCGCGTTCATTTGAGCCAAATCTCCCACAAATTGTGGCGCACAGCTGACGAAAAGCAATTTTCAAACACACTCTAGGGAGGAGTCATGAATCAGAAAAAAGGTTATATCCATATATACTGCGGAGACGGAAAAGGAAAGACAACGGCCGCTCTCGGCCTTGCACTGCGGGCGGCAGGAAGAAATAAAAAAGTTCTGATTGCCAGATTTTTAAAAACCGATGATTCCGGTGAGGTTACGGCACTGGAACAAGTTACAGGAGTCAAAGTACTGCCCTGTGTAAAAGCCTTTGGCTTCTATTTTCAGATGACCGGACAGCAGAAAAAAGAGGCAAAAGAATACTATGAAAAACAATTTAAAAAGGCTTGGCTTCAGACCATTGAAGGCAGCTATGATATGCTGATTCTGGATGAAATCATGGCAGCCTGTAGCTATGATCTGGTATCAGAACAAACGTTGATCCAATACCTGCAGAAAAAACCAGAGGGATTGGAAGTAGTGATGACCGGCAGAAATCCGTCCGAAAGCCTGCTTCATATGGCAGACTACGTCTCGGAAATTCAAAAAAGAAAACATCCTTTCGATGACGGAATAGGGGCAAGGGAGGGAATAGAATACTAAGGGTTACTGTTCACAGGGGACCTGTGAACAGTAACGACTAAGGAACAGATCCTGGTCCAAAAAGTTCTTGCCTTTCCTGTCATGTTCTGGTAAAGTGGACTTAAGAACCAGAGCGAAAAGATAGGAAGTGCAAACAGCCTGAGAAAAAGAGGAGAATCTATGGGACGCAAAAAGAATCAAGACAACGAAGCAGACGAGAGAGAAGATATTACCGTCACCCTGACACTGGACGATGACAGAGAATTGGAATGTGCGATTATCACCATTTTCGAGGCAGGCGGCAGAGACTATATCGCCCTTCTGCCTCTCGATGATGTAGAGGCAGAAGAAGGCGAAGTTTATCTTTACCGCTACAGCGAAGAAGGCGGACAACCGGAGCTGGAAAACATTCAGGATGACGAAGAATACGAAATCGCATCGGATGCCTTTGATGAATTCCTGGACACTCAGGAATACGACCAGATTGTCAGTGAAGAAGATTTGGAGGATTTAGAGTGATTTTGGTGAACCTTGAAAAATCAATTTTTTAGCCCATAAAAAAGGCATAAACCACTTGCATATGGTATAATTAAAAACATTTCCGGATAGGGAATCCATACAACATTTTCAAACATCAACAAGAGAAGAAAACCCGATATTTATGCGGGATTTCTTCTCTTTAAAATTTTTAAGTGTCGGAAGCGGGCTTATATCATAGGTTTTCTATAAATACAAGAGGCTGGAAGAGGGAAAGTTCATTAATTTTTGCTAAATTGGAGAGAGTGTGGTACACTGGAATCAGACAAAATGTAATGAAGTTCGTACCGCTTTTCGGACAGCCGACATTAAGAAAGGAGTTTTATGGAGATTGAAAGGAAGTATCTAATAGCGTTCTTGCCAGAGGGATATGAGAAGTACCCTTTTCATGAAATGGAACAGGCTTATCTGTGTACGGATCCGGTGGTTCGGATTCGAAAGGAGGATGAGGAATATTATATGACTTATAAGTCAAAGGGGCTTTTGGTCCGGGAAGAATACAATTTGCCCTTGACTGGGAATGCTTATGAGCATCTGCTTAAAAAAGCGGATGGGATTATTTTGAAGAAGAGAAGGTATCGGATTCCGGTGGAAGGGACGGCATTTACGGCTGAACTGGATATTTTTGACGGAAAATATCAGGGACTTATGTTGGTGGAAGTGGAGTTTGGGACAAAAGAAGAAGCTGATGCATTTAAGGCACCGGCCTGGTTTGGCAGGGATGTGACATTTTCCGGTGAATATCAGAACAGTCGATTGGCACTGCGCTGATCATCTGTAGGTCCGAACTGAACGTTTTCCGTCCCTCTGATAGATTTTTTCCTTTTTCATAGATAAGTTTTCCTTTGATTTCTCCGCAAATGCGGTCAAAAATTATCCGTTAAATATCAATTTATGAACCAACGTAAAGGGTGGAAAAAGAAGGAAGGGTTTACAGCTCACAGTGACAGATTTTGAACATGATTCTGACATAAATTGCATTTACGGGGCAGAGGATATTTTTTATAATAGAATCATAGTTAAGGAAAACGTAAAATGTACTCTCGGAATCTCTCCTGCACCTGCCTTTGTGGCTGATTTTCCGTCATA
>CAJUPP010000057.1:508-24292 GCA_910588325.1 uncultured Hungatella sp. | reverse complement strand
TGTCCAGGTTTCTGTCATCAGGGAGTGGTTTGCTGAAGTTGTTTCGTGAAAATGTAACTCTATTTAATTTAAACTATATGAGCCCAGTTATTTCCAGCAATGTAATTTGCAAGAAATAGCTGGGCAATATTGTGAAGCTGTCATATTTAAGAGCAGATTGATGACAAGGATAAGACTATAGAGAAAACGAAGCTATGACAAGGTGGAAAAGACAACTTAAATGAATTCTAACAGTTTAGTGGTTTAAGATTATTAATCAGACGGTTCAGAGTAGTGTTGTATTGATAGAGAGGGAAAGTTGGAATTTCTTAATAATATTAGGATAGTGTAGTATGATATTTTGACTTGATGTATATGCAGGAGGAGCAGAGATGGATGTAATAACATCAAAAACAGTAGAAAAAACGGGGGAGGTAATTTGGCAGACCGTAGAAAAGATACTTGCCATGCATAAAGAGAAAAAAAATTGGAAAAAACTTTTTATCGATACAGGCGATTTTTTCATAAATAGTACGGATCAGGAAGACCATTTTTTTAATGATATATCCAAAGTATTATCAAAAGAAAACATGACAAGTCTGGCGAAAAAAGTAGATAACAAAAAAGGATTTGAATTTAAGGACGCATTGAAGAAAGAGCTGCGAATGACCATGCAGGAGTATGAAATTCCATATGATAGATCAATGAGTTATGTATCACATTTTATGGAAGTGATTCTTGCATATATTGAAGAACATGATCCGCAGACATATGAACAAATATTTCTGAAAGAGTGGAGAGAAGAGGAGAGCAGGGAGCTTGAGGATATTGTAGAAAGAATAAAAATGATGGAACAGATCCTCCGAGAAATAAAAGAACGGAATTTGGAAATCTATTCTTTGGATCAGATGGAATTAGAACTTATGCGGCAGACAGAAAATCCAAGTATCAGCCTGGATTTTTTTGAAGTGGATGATGAAGCGTTTAGAAACAGTTTTGAGAGGAGCATAGACAGAGAGTGTATTTATATTGCCGGAAAATGCAGAGAGGAATTAATTTACTGCATTTTGAGTGAAATCAGGAGACTGAACGTAAGCCGGGGTGTTCTTGTGGTTAAGAATCGCAAAGACTGGGAAGAATTACGATGTGCGGGTCAGGAAATACCGCAGATTAAAGATAAGATTTTAATTCCATGGTTTCAAAGTGATGAGATTGTGGCTATTCAAGGCAATACCAATATCTTTGTTTATGGAGAGGATGATGATTGTGCTGGCAAAGAACCTTTAAAAATGCGGAAAAGGACGCGCCGCACAATTATAAAGCAGCTTGAGAATGCAGGAATCAGTGCATCAAAGGCATATGAATTGGTGGAGGATACCCATGGACTTTACATCCCCTTGAAAAAGAAATTGTTAAAGGGTTCTTATGAGAAAAGGCCTGCCTGGGCGAACAATGATTTGGAGTTAACGCTTCCGCTTTTGATGTGCGGCAGATGGACAGAGGCTGAAGGGGATAAGACGGTTCTGGAAGAACTGACAGGAAAAAAGTATGAAGAGATTCTGGAAAAAATACGGCCTTATGTTTTAGGAGAGGATCCTCTCCTTGTGACATATAAAAGACATGGAAAAGTTTTCTGGCAGCTTGCAAGTTTAGAGAATGGATGGGATTATTTAGGTTCAAAGATAGATGTTAACGGAAAACTATGGAAACGATTTATTGAATTATTATTTGAGATTTTGATTGAAACCGATCCGGTTTTTGAATTTCCGGAGGAGGAACAGCATGTAAGAAGGATTATGCCGGAAGGACAAGCTTTTTGGTCGGAGGAAATACGGCATGGAATGCTGAGAAGTTTGATCATGAAAGCCTTTTATCAACGGGATAAAGAAAGTCAGTACTCCGCTGACCAGGTAACCAGGAAAATTTTTGAACACATAAAGAATGCCAAACAGTGGCAGTCCATAGCACCTTATTTTCAGAAACTGTGCGAAGTCTCCCCAGATGTTGTTATGAGACGTCTTGAGGAAGAGTGGGGCAGACCATCCGGTTTATTGGCGATTTTTAAAAGAAGTGAAGGAAATTATTCCACATATGAACGATATGATTATACTCATATTTTATGGGGGCTAGAACAGTTTTTGCTGCAGAGACAATATGCAGCAAGGGCAGTAAGATGGCTTTTTCGATTAAGTGAGGAAAATATAAGCTACGCTATGTCCAACAGTCCCGATGATGTACTGGCAAATGTGTTCTGTCCATGGATTAATTTGACTGCCTTAACACATAAAGAGAAAATAGAACTTGCCAATGAAATGGCAGGAACGTACAAAAAGGGCTGGGATCTGCTTTATGTAGAACTTCCTGAGCAGAAAACTATGGTGATGGGAGAGATGGTGCATCCTAAATACAGAGATATTGATGAGCCTGAAGAATTGACCAACGGGGATATTTATGATACTTATGAGGCATATATCCGTATATGTCTGGCCAATATGGAATGTTCCTGTACACGTTGGAAAAAGATGGTAGAGGAAGCCGGAAACTTTGGAGAAAGTGTACTGGAAAGAATATTTGTGCAATTATCCCGTGAAGCGGAACAGATGAAGGATGATGAGATAGCTGCAATAAGAGAGACGCTTAGAGGAATAATATACCGTCACCGTTACTATAAAAACTCAGGCTGGGCGATGAGGGAAAAACAGATCATATACTTTGAGGAAGCATTACATAAGCTTCATACCAAAGAACCGGTATATGAGTATGGATATTTGTTTCTGCCTGAATATAGTTTCCCTTTATTATATCCAGCTCCTTTTAGTAATGATGATGCAGAACTAGAGAAAGCTGATAACATGAACAGACAAGCAGCAGAAAAAGAGATAGAGGAGGGTATTAAGGAGTTTAAGCAGGAAGAATTAGATATAGTGAAATTGATTGAATTGTGTATGGAGAACCCATCTACAACTGTAGGAACAAAGCTTTTTGCATACTATTCGGAAAGTCAATATGAGGCGGATTTATTCAAAAAAATGCTGATGATTCAGCCGAAGGGTAAAATTGCAGTAGACTATGCAGCCTGTGCCTACAAACGAGAGCCTGCTTTGCTGAAAGATATTGTTAATACTGCAAAGGAAATGGATATTGATTTGGAAGTGCTGATAAAGCTATACGGATTGGAGATACTTGATTTAAAGAATACACCGTTGATTGACAGGGAAGATGAAACCACAAAAAAGGCATATTGGAGACAGATTCATTACTGTATAGATGATGACAGAACAATTGAGTGGATGATAAAGGAATGCAGGCAATATGGGACGCAGGCATCCTTAATGAATCTGTTGGAGCGCACCATGTCCAGGTTTTCTATGAACATGTTGCTTGAAAATCTGGAATATATGCAGAAGCTGGACCCCGGCCAATTTGATACCATGTCAGCCTATTATTTGGAAAAGATATTGGAAAAGCTGCAAAAAGCGTATATCCAGACCGAGAACTGTGATAGAATTTCACAAATTGAATTAATGTACAGGGGCATTTTGAGTTGGGATAAAATGAAGTGTACCAGAAGGGCGTTGGAAAGAAGTCCTGCCTTATATGCAGAGATGGCCGGTATTATCTATCTGAAAGACGGAGAAGAAAAAAAAGAAGGGACACAGGAACAGAGGAGATTGGTGAGTAATGTCTATGATTTGTTTCAAAACGCCAGATTCTGTCCGGCCGAAAGAGATGGCCATGTAGAAGAAAGGGAACTGAGACAGTGGGTGGAGGAGTTTGTTTCTCTTTTAAATCAACAGAACCAGAAGAGGCTTTTGGGACGTCTTTTGGGAAGAATATTTGCAAATTCTCCTGGAGGAGAGGATGGGTTTGCTCCCTGTGAATCTGTAAGGTGTTTGATTGAAGAATATGGGGATGATAATTTGAGGGATGCCTACGTTATGAACATTTATAATAAGAGAGGTATCTATTCCCCGACTGCCGGGAAAGCAGAACATGAGTTGGCCATGGGGTATAAAAGAAATGCTGACGGATTGAGAATCCGGTATCCTAAGACAGCGGAAATCTATGATGCTTTGTACAGGAACTATCAATATGAAGCAGATGCCGAACGGGAGGAAGCAGAATATGCAGAGCTCTGAGGATAAAGCTGTACAGTCTATGAAATACCAAAACGGCAGAATCATGTTTCAAATACAAGGGGATCCGATTGGAAAAGGCGGCAATGGAAGAGTGTTTCGGATAAAAATATTGGAGGGGAAAGAGACATTAAAAAAGGAATGGCCGGATGTAAATACAGATAAACTGGTAGCTAAGTTCTTTTATCAGAATGAAAGAAAAAGCCCGGAAGAACGCAGCCGAAGGTATAAACGGTTTTGTGTAGAAATAGAAGAGCAGAAAAGACTTTGTAAACAGATTTCAGGAATCATTCCTGTCATGGAACATTCAGTATTTGAGGAAAATAAAGAGGGAGAAGCATGGTATATTATGCCAGAAGCGAAAGTATATTCGACTACAAAAACAAATGGGGCGACAAAAAGAGATATACTGCTTCGGAAGTTAAAACATATGCTGGAACTGGCAGAAATAATACGGCAAATGCATGAGATGGGAGTCAGGCACAGAGACATAAAGCCGGCTAATATTTTCTTTTATAAAAACAGGATTTATTTGGGCGATTTTGGCTTGGTTTGGACAGCTGACAGAGAACGGATGACTGATTTTGGAAAACCTTTAGGACCAATTAGGATTTTGCCGCCGGAATTTGAAAGTATGGAGGAAATAAAAGATTTTGATTACGCTCCATCTGATGTATATTTGTTTGTTAAAGTGCTGTGGATGGCTGTAAAAAATGATATAAATGGTTTTCGTGGAGAATATAAGCGTGGAATGTCACAAATATATCTGAATAAGGCCAAATTTGGTGTGGAGACCTTGGAGCCGCTGCATTTATTATTGGAAAGAGGCACAAAGGATAAATGGGAGGAACGCCTTACCATAGAAGAGTGCCTAGAAGAAATAAAGCATCAGATTGATATATGTGAAAAACGCCTTGCAAAGCAGAAAGTGAGGGATTACATATACCAAGAAGAACTGTCTTACTTTTTGACGGTAACACCACCAGACAGAAAGGTATATGGTGGTGAAAGGGACATTCTCAAATGTTTAGATGCCATGATGGGGTACTGTAAACTTATAATTAAAAATGGATCAGAAAGTTATGAGATTTACCCGTCCTCTGTTCATAGAGAAAAAGAGAAAGTATTTCTTTTCACAGAAAAGATAGCGGAACAAAATGCTAAAAAATACTTGATGCATATAAATCGGCTGGAGATAGGTAAGGACAGTGTTGTTTTTTATACCGAACCCTTTATAATGGAGAACGAAAATTATTTGTCGGCATCTGTTTTGAATAGAATGCAGTATAGAGTTGAAACGAAAATTGCATTTGATGGTATGTATGTGGTGGGGATGATCAGGAGTTCTTTTTGAAACTAAACCTCCATGCGCCCGGCGGGCAGAGTGCACCACCTCCCATGATAGTCAGGCGGGCGCACTTGGCATACCTGAATTCATGCCGCCTATTCGGCGGCGGGACTTTCATAGTAAAAAATATGGGGAACACAAGGTGAATTCTGCCGGAGGCAGAAGAGAAGGCCCCCTGGGGGGCTCCGCTATTAATATTTTTAAGGAATATTTCATGCTAAATCCAGGGCCCTTTGCCGAAATACTTCGGTTTTACGGAAGAGGAAGTAAAAAGTCTTTGCAGGAAGTATGGCATAGACTATGGAAAGACAAAGGAATGGCATGCTCAGCAATGTGCGCTGCGAAATCGATCCGTCTACCAGCCAAAATGATATGACCACCTTTAAAAGTAAAGATGATGTGCTTACGTTGTTGCTGCATCTTGGATATCTGTCCTTTGATGAAAGGACTTCAGAAGTATTTATTCCGAACCAGGAGATTGCCAGAGAGTTTATGAGGTCTGTAAAAGCAGGGGACGGACTTGTACAGGCGCTGAAACGTTCGGAGGGACTGCTTAAAAGCACCTGGGAACTGGATGGGGAAGCAGTTGCCCAGGGAGTGGCCGCAATTCACAACGAGACGGCCTCCATGCTTAAATACAACAATGAGAATTCTCTCACCTGCACGATTCTGATGGCCTATTACAGCGCAAAAGCTTATTATATGAATCCGCTTCTGGAACTGCCATCTGGAAAAGGCTTTGCGGATGCGGTGTATCTGCCAAAGCGGGATATGGACAGACCGGCCCTGGTAGTGGAATTTAATTCTTATGATTACGCTGGATTGGCATAGTGTACGCCGTTGAGGGACATCATGTTGGAATTTTTGCCCTGCCTAAAATCTGGAAAAAAGATAGTTCTTAATGGATGAATACGTTTGAAAAAGATGGAGACAGGCGACTATCACAAAAATCCAAAGAATACTTTTTTTCAAAAAATATTGCGAAGTGGGGGAAAATGTGCTATATTGTGGGAGAAAAGAAATTCTGATGCATGATTATTGCCCGTTTCCCCCGTAAATACAAGAAAGATATAATAAACGGCATAAGCATTCGTAATGCGTAGGTCGCCGGTTCGAATCCGGCCGGGAGCTTTGAAAATAAAGGGTTTTAAAAGGAAAAAGTACGTATTCATTGCGTACTTTTTTATGTATACCAGGCATGTCATTAGTCTGTGACGGAAGTCCACAGAGGTATAGTTTATAGATGGATAAAGTCTCTAGTTAGGAGTGAAAAAAGATGCTAAAAGTATATGGTGCGGATATTTGCCGGGATTGTATGGCAATGAAGAAAATTTTTGCGGATAAGAAAATCGAATATAAGTATAATAATATTATTTATAATACGGATAATATGCGGGAGTTTTTGATGATTCGGGATCATGCGGCCATCTATGAGGAGGTGCGCAATAAGGAAGGCGGAGGAATTGGGATTCCGCTGTTTGTGAAAGATGAGAGGATGTCATTTGATATCAATGAGGCCCTGGAATGGGAAGGGAAAGAACCTGTGGAAGTATCTGAGTATGAACAGATTGCGGAGCGGATGGGGGAGTATATAAGGCTTCAAAAAATCTCAATTTAGATGAAACCACAGAACCGGAAATCAGAAGCCAGTATCCTTTCCCTATTATAATCAACAAAAATAAGCTGCATCTATCACAAAAGGAATATATGCAGCTTATAATTGATGGAAAAATCACAGGCATCGTTAATGGTGCCTTCTGTGAGAAGAATGATGTCCACTACCGGAATGACAGCCGGTGGTGGCAGAAGTTCTATAACTTGAAGAGCAGCTGGTGTGAGAGTGTATGGTGTTGTTGAGGCATCCGCTGACGGAGCAGTAGTGGGTGTGCGCTTCCGCTGTCTGGCATCCTTCCACAGAACAGCTGTGGGAGTGCGCTTCCTCAATCTGACACCCTTCCACAGGACAGCTGTGAGTATGGGTTCCTTCAATCTGGCATCCTTCTATCAGACAGCCATGAGTATGAACTCCTTCAATTTGACAGCCCTCTACGGAACAGGTATGGGTGTGTGCTCCGCTGATCTGACATCCTTTTACAGAGCAGGAACTGGATGTGTTCTCTGCTGCTGCAGCACTGATTGGACAGGACAGTATTACAGCCATGGATAAGGCAGTCAGTAATTTTAATTTCATAAATGATCACAACTCCTTCATCAATTATAAAAGTTACAGTGTTTCTTTTGTTATCCACAGCCGCCAGACTGCGGATAAACGATACCTTTTTTATTATACCATATAACCATATAAAAGAAAACATTATTTTCTAAAAAAAGCAGGCGATATATTTAGAGGTATATTTAGAAAATCGCAAAAAGATAAGGAGCAGCAAAGAAATTCAAACTTACATTTCAGGAACCATAGAAAGTAAAAACAGAGTCATAAACGGAGGATGAGATGATTGCGAATTATCACACACATACATGGCGGTGTAAACATGCATCAGGAACGGAACGGGAATATGTGGAAAATGCCATCAAACATGGTTTGAAGATTTTGGGGTTTTCAGACCATACGCCGATGCCCTATACGGAAGGATATGTCAGTAATGTAAAAATGGGGATGGACCAGCTGGAAGGATACGTAGACACCGTATTGAACCTAAAAGAACAGTACAAAGATGACATTGAGATTCATTTGGGTCTGGAGGTTGAATATTATCCAAAATTTTTTACAAAATTGTTGGAGACAACTACTCAGTATCCGATAGAATATTTCCTCCTTGGACAGCACTATCTGGGAAATGAAATCGATGATTTGTACAGCGGAGACTCCACAAATGACGAGAGACAGCTGGAGCGTTACTGCAGACAGTCACAGGAGGCGTTGGAGACGGGATGCTTCACATATTTTGCACATCCGGATCTTATGAATTATACGGGAGACAAAAGAATTTATGAAAAATGGATGGGTGGGTTGTGCCATTGTGCCAAAAAGCTTGGAATTCCGCTGGAAATCAATTTTGCTGGAATTATGGATAAAAGGCATTATCCCAATGAGAATTTTTGGAGAATCGTGGGGGAAGTTGGGAATGATGTCATCTTTGCTTCTGATGCCCATCAGCCGGAAAACGTATGGAATTCAAAAGCCCTTGCCATTGCAGAGGAAATTGTGAACAAGTATCATCTGAAGTTGATTGACACAGTACAATTTCATACACCGCGTATATCCTGACAAAAATGGGGAAAGCGGAAATGATTGCATGAATGACAATTTTATGTCTTGAGAAAGACATAAAATTGTCATTCTTTTACATTTTAGATAGAATTATGTTAATATATGTTAAAATTATTTAAAATAAAAGTTAAAATAAGATGATTTAAAAAAAATACAGATATGTAAGAAATTTGTTAATATTTGTCAGAAAACCGTCGATAATACTAATAGATTGGTAAGGTCTTATGGAAAATTTTTTGCTATAATAGGTTTCATACAACAAGTTTATGATTTTTTAGAAAGGAGCAGGTAATTATATGAAAATTTCAACAATTGTAAGAAGAATTCTTGCTTTAGCAATGGTAGCAGTTATCTGCTCGGGCTTTTCGATTGTATGGAAGGGATATAATATTTATCAGGATGCGGTGGAAGCAGTTAGCCTTGAGGAAAAGGCAGCTTCCATTCAGGCAAAAGAGAATTATACGGAGTATGAGGAACTGCCAAAGGTCTATGTGGAGGCAGTGGTATCAGTTGAGGATAAGCGATTTTTCCGGCATATGGGTATGGATCCGATTGCCATAGGCAGAGCGGTGCTTCATGATCTTCAGGCAGGCGCATATGTGGAGGGCGGAAGCACTATCACCCAGCAGCTTGCAAAGAATTTGTATTTCAGCCAGGAGAAGCAGCTGACAAGGAAGGTGGCGGAAGTTTTTGTGGCTCTTGATTTGGAGCGCAGCTTCAGCAAGGAAGAAATATTTGAACTGTATGTGAACAGCATTTATTTCGGTGATGGTTACTATGATGTCTGTTCTGCCAGCATAGGGTATTTTGGAAAGGAACCGATAGATATGACAGAGTATGAGAGCACACTGCTGGCAGGGATTCCCAATGCTCCGTCCAGATACGCACCTACTAAGAATCCGGAACTGGCTGCCAAAAGGCAGATGCAGGTGTTGAGACGCATGAAGGCTTGTGGGTATTTTTCGGAGGAAGAGGCGGAGACTGTGGAGGAAACAGTGGAAGCACAGCTGTTGCTGCTTCATTAATGTTGCATTGCTGAATGCACAGTCATTTCTGCAACACAGTATAGATAATAAATAGCAGTTGAGGAAGCAAGGATTCTTCTTTGATTGCTATTTATTTTTATGTGTACGTTTGATATACTGAAATTGCTTTGTGTAACAATAGTAAATTCCATGCCTGATGTCTGGGCAGGGCAAGACAGTCCCAAGGAGTTTTAGGAGGATGAAAGATGAGGAAGATAAAGTGGCGTGCAGTGCTGATGGCTCTGATTGCCTGGCTTATGGCAGTGATGCTGTCCGGGTGTATGGTGAAACTGGACTCCGGAATCGGAGAATGGGAAGAACAGATATCTGAAAAACAGATTCAGGCGGGTCTATCTGAAACGGAACCTGAACCTGAACCAGCAGGGATTGACCATATCGATCAGGATGGCTCATACACAGGGAAGGATCAGGTAGCATTGTATCTGCATATCTATGGAAAGCTTCCGGACAATTATATTACAAAAAGGGAAGCAGAAGACCTAGGATGGGATTCTGGTAAGGGAAATTTAGAGGATGTGGCTCCCGGTAAAAGTATCGGAGGAAGCAGGTTCGGAAACCGAGAGGGGCTTTTGCCTGAAAAAGATGGGCGGAACTACTATGAATGTGATATTGACTACGATGGCGGATACCGCAAAGGAAAACGAATCGTATACAGTGATGACGGACTGATTTATTATACGGAAGATCATTATAAAACATTTGAACTTCTATATACCAGTGAAGGGAAGGAAGAATGAAAAAAGTGGTGTTGGATTTTAACGGGTTGGATTCGAAAGAAGAGATTCAGGAATATCTTGCAGAGAAGATGAAATTTCCGTTTTACTATGGGAGAAATCTGGATGCCCTTTATGATTGTCTGACGGATATATGCGAACCTGTGGCAATCGTCTTAAATATGCCAAACAGCCGGGAAGATAATCACCTGGAATTTTATTTGGATAAGCTGTATCGGACCTTGAAAGATGCAGAGCAGGATAACGGGAATCTGGCTGTATTTTTTTGGAAAAATAGCTGATTAGCAGGCGAAATGGGTGCCTGCCTGGGAAAATGGTTTTCGGCCGGAAGGAGAGTTATAGCTTCCGGCCGAACTATTTTACGCCAGATGTTCCTGGTTAGAGCAGTGTAATCCCATGTTCTTTGCAGGCTTTTCGCATCTCTTTTGGCCAGATGCTGGCCTGAACTTCTCCTATATGGGCGCGGTTTAATAAAAGCATGCAAAGTCTGGACTGTCCGATACCGCCGCCTATTGTATAAGGGAGCTGTCCGCTTAAAAGCATCTGATGATAGGGAAGGCTTTTTCGCTCCTGGCATTCGGCTTTTTTTAGCTGTTCTGCCAGGGAAGCTTCATCCACACGGATTCCCATGCTGGAAATTTCCAGGGCACAGCCCAGGATATCAAACCAGAACAGAATATCACCGTTTAACTGCCAGTCATCATAGTCCGGGGCCCTTCCGTCGTGAGGCTTACCGTCCGTCAGCTTATCGCCTATTTTCATCAGGAAGACACAGCCATGCTCTTTGGTGATGAGGTTTTCACGCTCCTTGGGAGTTTTGTCGGGATAGCGGTCCAAAAGTTCCTGGGAGGTGATAAAGACAATGTCCTCCGGAAGATGCTTTACGGCGTCTGGATACTTGTACCACACCTCATGTTCCATGTGTTTGATAATCTTGAAAATATTACGAACCGTATGTTCCAGAGTTTCTACATTGCGCTGTTCTCTGGTAATAACCCGCTCCCAATCCCACTGGTCTACATAGCAGGAGTGAAGATTGTCTGTTTCCTCATCTCTGCGGATGGCGTTCATGTTGGTGTAGAGGCCTTCCCCAGGCTGGAAACCATATTGTTTCAGGGCCATACGTTTCCATTTGGCCAGAGAATGGACTACCTGGATGGTTTCACCGGGAACGCAGGCCATATCAAAGGATACAGGCCGTTCCACACCGTTTAAATCATCATTAAGACCACTGCTTTTTTCCACAAACAGGGGAGCGGAAATCCTCTCCAGGTTCATCTCCCGTCCGAATTCTTTCTGAAAAGTGTCGCGAATATATTTGATAGCTTCTTGTGTCTGGCGGACCGTCAGGTGGGGATCATAATGCTTTGGAAAAATTAAGTTCATAATGCCAATCCTCCGTTTTTATACAAGTCTATTAGAACAATAACACTAATTATAACTTTCCTGTTACAAATCTGCAACAATTTTCTTTACATGATTCGACGAAAGCATTATAATATGGTTGAGATAATAAAGAATGGGCGAAACCTTTCAGGAGGAGGTCGGCAGGATGTTAAAAGAACATATGGTTATTGCCATTAACCGATTATATGGCAGCGGCGGAAGGATTATGGGAAAAAGGCTGTCCGCAGAATTTGGGATTCCGTTTTATGATGAGGAAATCCTTACCATGGCTTCGGAAGCCAGTGCGATTGGAGAGCAGTTTTTCCGTTTAAATGATGAAAAAGCCGGGAATAATCTGTTTTTCCGGGCTTTGGGAGGGCTTCACACCAGTCTGGAGGAGCCGTCTGTAGATGATGACATTACATCCCCGGAGAATTTGTTCCGGTTTCAGGCAAAGATTATCCGTCAGGTGGCGGCACAGGGGGCCTGTATCGTTATGGGACGCTGTGCCAACCATGTGCTGGAGGCAGCCGGGACGGAGAATCTGGTCAGGCTTTTCGTATATTCGGATCTGCCAACCTGTGTCAGAAGGGTTCAGGAAGTAGACGGTGTGGATTCCAGAGAAGCACTTCGCCGGGTGAACCGCATCAGCAAGCAGCGCCGGGATTATTACAAATATTATACCGGCAAGGAGTGGGAGGATATGGCGAATTATGATCTTCCCATCAACACTTCTGCACTGGAGATAGACCAGGCGGTGGAACTGGTGAAAAAGTACCTGGAGTTAAAAGAGATGCTATAGTGATTTTCGCGCTGTGCTGCGGGAATGACTGTGAGCTTGGCACCAGAGGACGGCGATTTGGCAATGAGCCGCAATATATCAGCAAAAGGAGAGACTTAAGGAGTACAGATGTTTGACAAAGAAGATTACCAGGACCTGCTAAACAGAGCAAGGAAAAAGAGAAACCAGCATCCCTACACTATGTATGTAATATTTGCGGCGGGAGTTATTTTGGTGATTCTGCTGCTTATCGGTATCGGCGCCCTTGTAAAGCGCCGACTTTCGGAGGGGGCTGCAGCGACAGAGCCGGGGCAGCAGGTTCAGCAGATGCAAGAGCCGACCGAACCCGAATCTATTACCATCGATTTGGAGGCGGAGAGCAGGGCTGAAGAGGAGTCTAGACAGGCCGCAGAGCTGGCGGAGAGACAGGCTGTGGTGGATTCTTATGGAAATTTGGGATTTGTGCAGGTATCCGGTTATCTGAACGTTCGAAGAAGTCCGGACTCTTCCGGAGATATCATCGGAAAGATGCAGGAGAACACGGCATGTGAGATTTTGGGACAGGAAGGGGACTGGTATCACATCAGTTCCGGCGGTGTGGACGGATATATTTCCAGCCAGTATGTGATAACGGGAGAAGAGGCCAGACAGCTGGCACTGGAAAACGTGAAACTTCGCGCCATTGTCACGGCGGACAACTTAAATATCCGCAGCGCTCCGGAGATGGACCCATCTAACATTGTGGCCCAGGCGCTGGTGGCGGAGCGGTACGAGGTGTTAAATCAGGTGGACGGGTGGATTCAGATTCCCAGCGGATACATTTCCGCTGACTATGCGGAGGTGAAGCTGGCATTAAATGAGGCCAGGAAGATGGACTTAAAAGCCATGGCTATCAATCAGTACAACAACATCCTGATATCCAAGGTACAGAGTTATCTGAACATCCGCAGTTCACCAAAGGATGAGGGAAACAGTAATATTATCGGAAAGTTGCCCGGCAAGGCTGCAGGAGAGATTCTGGAGACAGAGGACGGCTGGTACAAGATCCGTTCCGGCAGCATCACCGGCTATGTGACGGCGGATCCGCAGTATACGGCTACGGGGCAGGAGGCTGTGGATCTGGCTATGGATTCCGCTTCCCTTATGGCCATCGTCAATACGGAGCGTCTGAATGTTCGTATGGAACCTAATATAGATTCCAAGATCTGGACTCAGATTTCCAAGGAGGAGCGGTACTCGGTGGTTCAGCAGATGGACGGATGGGTGCAGATCGAACTGGATACAGGAGACGAGAACGAAGGCGGCAGCGACGGCGCTTACATTTCAACCAGCGATAATCTGGTAGAGGTGCGTTATGCTCTGGCAGAGGCCATCAAGTTTTCACCTATGGAGGAGCTGGCCAACCAGCAGGCCTCCCAGAGGAGCAAGATTGTCAATTATGCTTTGCAGTTTGTAGGAAACCGTTATGTATGGGGAGGTACCAGCTTAACCAATGGTGCAGACTGTTCCGGATTTACGCAGTCCGTGCTGAAACATTTCGGAATCAGCATTCCAAGAGTGTCCAGGGATCAGGCCAGAACAGGAAAGAGCATTAATTCCAGCCAGATGCGGCCAGGCGACCTGATTTTCTATGCCAACAGCAGCGGTACCATCAACCATGTGGCCATGTATATCGGCAATGGGCAGGTAGTCCATGCTGCCAGCACGAAGAGCGGAATCAAGATCTCCTCCTGGAATTACAGGACACCAGCAAGGATTCGCAATGTGATTGATTAAAGGTGGGTAATGCTGACATATTGTCAGGATAGAATATAAGAGAGGGGAAAGGAGAAAGAGATCGTGGATTATCGGGTACTTGATTTTGGGGCAAAGGCTGACGGGGTAACCAATGACGCAGAGGCAATCCAGAAGGCCATTGACACCTGCAGCCAGGCCGGAGGAGGCCGTGTGGTTTTAGAAGGAGGAAAGATATTCTATTCTAGTTCTATTATTTTAAGGGAACATGTGGACCTTCATCTTGAGAGAGGAGCGGTGCTGAAGGCCCACTCTGATATTGAGACGTATTTTCGTCCCAATGCAGGACAGAGGGATGACGGTGTGGATCGGGTGGGGACCCCGGTGACATTAAAGCCTTCTTATGCGTTTATCTATGCCAAGGATGCGGATGATATCACCATCTCCGGCGCAGGGGCTATTGACGGCAATGCCTATGCATTCGTAAAGCAGGTGAGTCCCTATTATGTGACAGGTGATTTTTATCCGAGACCTACGCTGGTTTATGTGGAACACTGCAATCACATTTCTTTTACCGGCGTGATTATGAGAAATGCACCCTTCTGGACTCTTCATCCTGCAGGATGCGATGACGTGCTGATCTCCCAAATTCGTATATTGAATGACTTAAATGTGGCAAACTCCGATGGAATTGATCCGGATCACTCTACCAATGTAAGGATTTTGGGATGTCATGTTACCTGTGCTGACGATTGTATCTGCTTAAAGAGCTCTTCCGGCAATATGGAGTACGGGCCAACCAGAAATGTGGTGATTTCCGGATGCACGCTGGTTTCCACTTCCGCAGCATTGAAGATTGGGACAGAGGGCACCGGAGACTTTGAGAACGTGGTGGTGGATAATTGTATCATCAGCAATACCAATCGGGGAATCTCCATACAGATTCGGGACGGCGGCAGTGTGAAGAACGTATCCTTCTCCAACATTATTATTGATACCAGACGGTTTGCGGACTGCTGGTGGGGCTGTGCGGAGCCCATTACCATTTCTACTCATGACAGGGATGAGAACACAAAGTCCGGACATATCTCAGGGGTCCGTTTCAGCAATATTACCTGTGATTCGGAAAACGGTGTGTTTCTGTCCGGAAGCGATGGAAACCATATTGAGGACGTTCTGTTTGAGAAGGTGTTCGTAACGGTGCGATCCAAGAGCAAATGGCCAAAGGGAATGTATGATCTGCGTCCGGGATATGGGCAGAAGATTGAGGAGATTAAATCAGCCGGCTTCTATATGAGAAGAGCGGATGATGTGGTTCTTAAGGACTGCCGGGTGAAGTTTGAAGGGGAGGATGTGTCCCGGTTTGGGGAGGCCCTCTATGCTGAGGACTGTAAGAATCTTTCCATGGAAGGATTTTCGGGAAAAGCGGCTCAGGCAGGGTTTGAAGATATTAAGATTTTGTGATATACTGCATAATACATGCATTAGGAACTGTAAAGAGTAATTCCACAACAGTTCTTTAGCAGGTATGAATATAAAAATCAAGAAAAGAGGAAAGCATTCTATGTTTAACAAGGAAAAAGTGAAGTTGGGAATTGCACCGATTGCATGGACGAACGACGACATGCCGGACTTGGGAAAGGAGAACACCTTTGAGCAGTGCGTCAGCGAGATGGCACTGGCAGGATTCACCGGCTCAGAAGTAGGAAATAAATATCCCAAGGATCCCAAAGTGCTTAAGAAAGCGCTGGAGCTAAGAGGCGTGGAGATCTGCAATCAGTGGTTTTCTTCCTTCCTGATTACAAAGCCGTTTGAGGAGGTTGAGAAGGAATTCCGCGCACAGTGTGAATTCTTAAAGGCTATGGGCTCCAAGATCATCGGCGCTTCCGAGCAGAGCCACAGCGTTCAGGGACAGCTGGATACCCCGATTTTTGGACATAAATATGTGATGAATGACGAGGAGTGGAAGACATTCTGCGATGGGTTAAACCGTCTTGGGAAGATTGCCAAAGAAGATTACGGCATCAGCCTGACTTTTCATCATCATATGGGAACCGTAGTACAGTTTGCAGATGAGGTAGATCGTATGCTGGACAACACGGACCCGGAGTATGTAAGCCTGCTGTTTGATACAGGGCATTTCCGCTACTGCGGTGAGGATCCCCTGGCTATGGTAAAGAAATACATCGGAAGAATCAAACATGTGCATTTAAAAGACATTCGTCCAGATGTGGTTGAGAAGGTGAAAGCAGAAAACTTAAGCTTCCTGGACGGCGTCAGAATGGGTGCATTTACCATTCCGGGAGACGGCTGCATTGACTTTGATCCGGTTTTTAAGGTTCTGGAAGAGAACGATTATGAGGGCTATATGCTGGTAGAGGCGGAGCAGGATCCGGCCAAGGCAAATCCGCTTGAGTATGCAATCCGTGCCAGGAAATATATTGCCGAGAAGACAGGGCTGTAAAGCTTTTACGGCTATTCACCGTGTCTTGGCGATTAGAAAAGCTATAATTATATACATATAAAGGAGATTAACAGTTATGATTAAGGTAGGGATCATCGGAGCAGGAAGAATCGGTAAAGTGCATGTACAGAGTATCTGCACACAGGTGCCAGACGCAAAAGTAAAAATGCTGGCGGATCCGTTTTTGACGGATGAGACTGCTGCCTGGGCAAAGGACATGGGAGTTTTACAGGTAACAAAAGATTACAAAGAGGTTCTGGCAGATCCGGAGATCGATGCGGTACTGATCTGTTCCTCCACAGACACTCACTCCCCCATTTCCGTGGAAGCCATCAAGGCAGGCAAGCATGTGTTCTGTGAGAAGCCTATTGACCATGATATTGACAAGATTCAGGAAGTTATCGATGCCCTGAAAGACAGCAAGGTAAAATATCAGGTTGGTTTTAACCGCAGGTTCGACCATAACTTTGAGGCAGTGAGAGATGCCGTTGCAGCAGGCAAGGTAGGTGATATCCATGTTATCAAAGTGACTTCCAGAGATCCGGAGCCGCCGTCTGCAGAGTATGTAAAGGTTTCCGGCGGCATGTTCCTGGATATGACCATTCATGATTTTGATATGGTTCGTTTCCTGGCTGGCTGCAATGCAACCGAAGTTTATACGGAGGCTGCTGTTTTGGTGGATCCGGCTATCGGAGAGGCAGGAGATGTGGATACTGCAGTTATCACCTTGAAGATGGAGAACGGCGCCATTGCAGTGATCGATAATTCCAGAAAGGCTGTTTACGGATATGATCAGAGAGCGGAAGTATTCGGTTCCAAAGGTATGGTGGCAACCGGCAATGATACTGCTTCCGCAGCAGTGTTGAGCAATGAGAGCGGAGTGACCGGAGAGGTTCCGCTGCATTTCTTCCTGGAGAGATATATGGCTGCTTATGCAAAGGAAGTGAAATGCTTTATCGATGCGATTGTGAATGACACAGACACTCCTCTGGGAGTTATGGACGGTCTTGAGCCAGTGCTCATGGGGCTGGCTGCAAAGAAGTCTATGGAAGAGCATCGGCCGGTTAAGATTTCTGAGGTTCGGTAAAGAGAAGCGGTGTTATAATTAACGGGAAGCCTGGGACAGGGCTTCCCGTATTTTGGCTTTATAGGGTACGCCTGGAGGATGTACGTTCCGGGTCGTTCCCTTTCAGCGAAATGTGAATGAAGCAGATCCCTATAATTGACAAGGAAATTAAATGTCTCTTCCGCAGTGATCTCTGATTATGAGTTGGGAGGACGGAAACCCAGTCTGAAAGTGCCGACCCAGCTGGCAAATATCTTTCAGGTGTCGTCGTACTACCTTCTGGGAATCAACCATTCTTATCTGCAAAATATGGAGCTCCTTTCCTATGAGGAGACCTTGGCGATACAGAACTTTGTGGACATTTATTGCAGGAATTCTATGGAAGAAAAATTCGGGCAGTATGCTTTGGATTATACTTCAGGCAGATGGTCTCTGTTCAGGAAGATGTGAGGGAGCGTATCTGCGTTTGATACATTATGATTCCCATATCAAAGATCGGAATGGAATTTCCGCAATGATATACTAAGGTGGCAAAGGAGAGGGGCGGCAATGAAAAGTTTATTTAAAAGCTGCAGAAAGCCGGAAAGCATGAATTACTGTATTGCACATGAAAAAAATGTGTGCTATGATAAAAGCACGCATAATATGTGTGCTATTTGGCTGTTTAAGGAAAATCCGGCCAAATACAGAATATACAGGAACAAAGAGAGCGGCTGCTTAGCAGGAAGAGGAGAATGGAAGAATGGCGGTGACGATACAGCAGATTGCGGAGCTGGCAGGGGTATCCAGGGGGACTGTGGACAGAGCGTTGAATCATCGGGGAAGGATTGCTCCGGAGGTGGCGGAGAGGGTATGGAAGATTGCGGATGAGCTTGGATATACGGTGAAGGGAAGAAAAAAAGAGAAAAAGAAAGTGCTGGTAAAGATTGGAGTGGTGACTCAGCTGGCCAGGGCTTCTTTTATGCTGGAGATTAACAGAGGGATTAAAAAGGCGAAGGAGGAGCTGGCGGAACGGGGAGTGGAGGTTCTTGTGAAAGAGGTGCTTTCCGTGGATGCAGGGGAACAGCTGAAGGCGATTGACGAACTGGTGGAGTGCGGGATTAACGGGCTGGCTATGATGCCTGTGGAGTCGGAAGATATCCGTATGCGCATCAATGAGCTGGCGGAGAATGAAAAGATTCCGGTGGTGACGTTTAATTCGGATATTGTGGGGATCAAGAGAAGCTGTTTTGTGGGGATGGATAATAAAAAAAGCGGAAGGGCGGCTGCAGGACTTTTGGGGATGCTGACCAAAGGAAAGGGAAAGATTCTCATTATTACAGGATCTTTTGGAAATCCGGTTAATAATTTTCGGGTGGAGGGATTTGTGGAGGAACTGAAAAATACGTACCCGGAGCTGGAAATTGCAGGGGTTCAGGGAAGCTTTGACGAGACGGAGGAGGTTCAGCGGATCATTGAGAATACGATGATGGCCGTGTCGGGAATCAGCGGGATACTGGTGGTGTCAGGGGGACAGGCCGGGGTGGCAAGGGCTTTTGAGACACTGAAGTTGGACCGGCGGCCCTATGTGGTGATCTATGACCAGACACCGAAGAACGAAAAGGCACTACGGGAAGATTCAGTGGATTTTCTGATTGATCAGAACGGGTATGTGCAGGGGTACCAGCCGCCCAATATTTTGGCAGATTTGATCCTGAAAGGGAAGCAGCCGAAAAACGAGTACTGGTATACGGAAATTAAAATAATGACAAAATATGTTCTTCCATAATTTTGACATAATTTCCAGATTAATTTTGGTTATTTTTTTGATTCATTTTTTCAAAAAGCGCTGGACTAATGTCATATTTTGTGAGAAAATAATACTTAAGTATGATGTGATAAATTTAACAATACCAACAAAATACTTCACACTTATTACTTAATTGAAAGGAGTTTTACAATGATTTATTCACATGAAGTAGAGACAATGTGCCCGGTAGCTCAGGGTGTGCATCATGGCGCTGCTCCGATTCCGGAAGAAGCAAAATGGGTGCAGGCAAAAGAAGTAAAGGATATTTCCGGTTTTACTCATGGTATTGGCTGGTGTGCTCCTCAGCAGGGCGCATGTAAGCTTTCCCTGAATGTAAAAGAGGGAATCATTCAGGAAGCTTTGGTTGAGACCATCGGCTGTTCCGGCATGACTCATTCCGCAGCTATGGCGGCAGAGATTCTTCCAGGCCTGACTGTTATGGAAGCGCTGAATACGGACTTGGTATGTGATGCAATCAATACTGCTATGAGAGAACTGTTTCTGCAGATCGTTTATGGTCGTTCCCAGTCTGCATTCTCGGAGGATGGTCTGGCTGTCGGCGCAGGTCTTGAGGATTTGGGAAAAGGCTTACGTTCTCAGGTTGGCACAATGTATGGAACTCTGAAGAAAGGTCCTCGTTATCTGGAGATGGCAGAGGGTTATGTAACTGGCATCGCTTTGGATGCAGATGACCAGATTATTGGCTATCAGTTTGTATCTCTTGGCAAGATGACAGACTTCATCAAGAAGGGCGATGATCCGAACACCGCCTGGGAGAAAGCAAAAGGTCAGTACGGCCGCGTAGCAGATGCAGTAAAAATTATCGACCCACGTAAAGAATAAAGCAAAATTTTATGCGGAGCAGAAAATTTTGCGTTTCCCGTAGGGCGAAGCAGAAAATTTTGCGCTATAATTTTGTGTCATAACCAGAATTTTTGAGGAGGAATTACATATCATGGCATTATTTGAATCATATGAGAGACGTATTGATAATATCAATCGCGTATTGAATAGTTATGGCATCGCTTCTCTGGAAGAGGCTGAGAAGATTACCAAGGATGCCGGCCTTGATGTATACAACATGATCAAAGGCATTCAGCCAATCTGTTTTGAGAATGCATGCTGGGCTTATACGGTAGGTGCGGCTATCGCCATCAAAAAAGGCTGCAGAAAAGCAGCGGACGCAGCAGCGGCAATCGGTGAGGGACTTCAGTCTTTCTGTATCCCGGGTTCTGTTGCAGATACCCGTAAGGTAGGCTTGGGACATGGAAACTTGGGCAAGATGCTTCTGGAAGAAGAGACGGAGTGTTTTGCATTCTTGGCCGGCCATGAGTCTTTTGCAGCAGCAGAGGGTGCTATCGGTATTGCCGAGAAGGCAAACAAGGTTCGTCAGAAACCTCTGCGCGTTATCTTAAACGGTCTTGGAAAGGATGCGGCACAGATTATTTCCCGTATCAATGGATTTACCTTTGTAGAGACAGAATATGATCCTTATACTAATGAGGTAAAGGAAGTTTCCCGCAAGTCCTATTCTGAAGGACTTCGTGCAAAGGTTAACTGCTACGGCGCCAACAGCGTTCCGGAAGGTGTTGCTATCATGTGGAAGGAGAACGTGGATGTCTCTATCACCGGCAACTCCACCAACCCGACCCGTTTCCAGCATCCTGTGGCAGGTACTTATAAGAAAGAGCGCCTGGAGGCAGGCAAGAAGTATTTTTCCGTAGCATCCGGCGGCGGTACAGGACGTACTCTGCATCCGGACAACATGGCGGCAGGACCGGCTTCCTATGGTATGACCGATACATTAGGACGTATGCACTCTGACGCACAGTTCGCAGGGTCTTCTTCTGTTCCGGCTCATGTAGAGATGATGGGATTAATCGGTGCAGGCAATAACCCAATGGTTGGTATGACTGTGGCTGTGGCTGTTTCCATTGAGGAAGCTGCCAAAGAAGGCAAATTTTAAGAAAAATGTATAAAATAGTGTAAAATCAAGGGCTTTCGTTGATATAAAAAGTCAGCGGAAGCCTTTGATTTTGCCATGTAATAGACGGGGAATAGACAAGCGGTAATAGACGAAAAATAAAGAAGAAAAAGTGCCGGCTCTGCTGTAATCGGCACATTATTCTGTTAGCTTTTCCAGGTCATTTCTTAACCATTCCACATCTCTGATGGTATATGTTGATTCTGTAATATTCTGTATGTTATGTCCAACCATTTCGTATTCTTGGCTTTGTGCTGGATGGGGTATTCATTGGATAACCGCACTGGGGGCAGGATACAGCTTTATCAGATACATCATGGTTGCATTCGGGGCATTTTATGAGGGACATTTAGTCCAATGTCATTAAGACAATCGTTTCTATGACAAAAAAGCCCACCTGCCATATCAAAATAAACAGGTGGACTTTTTCTATACTAAAATTTTTTCATAGACATGATACCACTTTAAGCCATACAATTCTTCTAGTCCCAAATCAATAGTCCCACGATATAAAAATCCACAGCTTTCATATAAATGTATGGCTGAAGAATTTTTCTCATACACATCAAGCCGCACTGCTCCTACTCCATTTTCTCTGCCCATGTTGCACGCATAATCAAGAAGCGCCGTTCCTACTCCCATTCTGAAAAAATCTGGATGAACTGCCAATACATGAATCACGTATACATTGTCTCCCGGTATTTCTTTAGGCCATTCTACTTGGTTGTAAACTTCTCCTTGCTCATGAAGATAAATTACACTCCCTGCTAACTTCCCATCTATTTCAGCTACATATAACCAGCCTTTCCCAAATCCTTCCTGTGCATTTACCTTAGTTGGATAAATTCCACGTATCCATCTAGGATGATTTTCATGGGTTTCCAGATAATCATGAAGTCTCTCATACAGCATGGCAACTCGTTCCACGTCATTTTCTTCCGCAATTCTAACTTTTATTTCCATATTTTCTATGTTTCCTTTCCTCTCGAAGTCCCTTGTCACTGCTTTCGTTTATCGTTTTCCGGTCTTAATAAATTCAATCAGATTTTCCACCTCTTCAAAATCATCATAATCGCCAATGATTCCGTTACGATGATATAAGATTCCTTTTTTTCATTTTCTTCAAGGCAGTCAAGAAGTTTTTCTATTCCGTATCTTTTTATAAACACTGTAAAACCATATGGTTTAATTTTGTTCAGTAATCCTCTTTTACAATCCTTTTCACAAGCATAACAGCCTAAGAATCTCTTTTCGATAGAGCATTTTCTATTTTCACATTGGGCGTAATCAGGACAGTTATCCGAATAACAGCCATTGCATGTTACATTTTCTGAACACAGACAACAAGCAAGTCCACATCTTGCGATTCCCAATTCTCATTTCACTATTTTACCTTCCCCAAATTCAAATTTTATGTTTGTTACAACTTCCCGACAAATCGTTAAGGAAAAAATAGAAGGTGGTGTAAACGAAAAAGCAGCTTTGATATTTGGATAACTGCCCTTTCGTTTGCATTAGTTTCGATTTTTTCCTTAACGATTTGTATATTATTATACCATAAAAAATGGAGTATGTGTGAAAAATCTAAGATGAGTGTAAGTACTTCCCGAAAGAAAAGATTTAATGTCGGGTGCTTATATATTTTCAAAAAATAAGAACACCATGTCTAAAATCACGTTCCCTGAAAACTTCACAGCAGCCGCTAGATGGATACCCGTCGCAGGGGATAGCAGAGCCACAACATAAGCCTGCCCACTGCTCAATCCGTGCAAAGCACAGACGAAGAGAACGCCGCTTTAGAAAAGCGTGGAACTGTATGGGCTGGCTGTGTTGCATACCCTTGCTCACTGGCAGGGGTAAATAAATCCAAGGAGGACACGACTATGTGCTACAAACAAAATCCAACACGGAGGGAGGGATACTATGCAGCAGTTACAGACGGTGGATGCTGACACGCTCCTTTATGAACCGCTTGAAAAGCCGTCCTTTGTGGTGGACGGTCTTACCCCCCCACGGGCTTGTCGCTGTTCTGCGGCTCATAGAAAATCGGTAAGAGCTGGCTCATGCTGAAGCTCTGCCTTTGCGTGTCGCAGGGAATCCCCTTA
>CAJUPP010000057.1:0-498 GCA_910588325.1 uncultured Hungatella sp. | reverse complement strand
GGGGTATGTGGGGATAACGGAACTGACCGCCGAGAACCTTAACCTCTTAGTGGAACGGATTGAGGTGTCTGACCGAGCGGAAACAGGGGATGGGACTGCCCACGAAAAACAGGGTGGCAAAATAAACTATGACAGAGGAGGTGCACACAACGGAGAAAACAATCTTTGAAAAAATCGGCGGCGAATTTGAACGACAGGGCGATTACCTTATCCCCCGCCTTACTTTACCGCCCGAAAAAGAACAGCCGATTGGCTTATTCGGGTGGCAGCATCTGGACTATCTGAAGCAGCACCGAAAAGTTACATACACGAATCTTCTTACAAGCGGCAGGCTCAACAATATAAGGGCTAGTGCGAGGAAGATTGTGAATGAGGAAATTATTTATGCATAGTAAATCAAAAGCGGAGAGGAGAAATCTTCGCTGCTTTTGATATGCATGAGGTTAAAATTTTTGGTATCATAAAAATGATTTTTGCTTTAATAAAAAATAAATTTGT
>CAJUPP010000056.1 GCA_910588325.1 uncultured Hungatella sp. | reverse complement strand
AGTTGCAAGAAAGTACTTTACATTATTGAAAAAAACATTTAATATAAGTACGGATGTAGTCATTCGGCATAATTCGTATTTGAAGAGGAACTGGACCTATGGTGTAGTGGTTTCCGAAGATGAAGATGCCAGGAAAGTACTTCTGGCGGCCAAACTTTTGGATGACCAGGGAGAGATTGGAGAGAATCTTTCCCCCGTGAAAAATCTGGTGATTCAGAATCCATGCTGCAGGAGAGCCTTTATACGGGGGGCATTTCTGGCAGCGGGTTCAATCAGTGCTCCGGAACGTTTCTACCACTTTGAGATTGTCTGTGCCACAAAGGCCAAGGCAGAACAACTAAAATCTATCATTGCTACCTTCGGCATTGAGGCAAGGATTGTGATGAGGAAAAAGTATTTTGTAGTTTATATCAAAGAGGGGAATCAGATTGTGGATATTTTGAACGTCATGGAGGCATCGGTGGCACTGATGGAACTGGAGAATATCCGGATTCTGAAAGAGATGCGGGGCAGTGTAAATCGCCAGGTAAACTGCGAGACTGCCAATATTAATAAGACTGTGTCGGCAGCAGTAAAGCAGACCAGGGATATTACATTTATTAAAGAAACCGTAGGTTTTGACAGCCTGCCTGAGAATTTGGAGGAGATTGCCAGGGCAAGGCTGGAACGGCCGGAAGCCACATTAAAAGAACTTGGAGAATCCTTAGAGCCGCCGGTAGGAAAGTCAGGAGTCAATCACCGGTTGAGAAAGCTTGGCTTGTTAGCAGAGGAACTAAGGGAATCAGGCCGTTTGGAGAAGTAAGGAGGAGAAATATGGTTAGGAAGACAGTAACAATTGAGTTGGAAACTGGTTTGGGAGCGCGTCCTGTAGCCATGCTGGTGCAGGTGGCAAGCCAGTACGACAGCAACATCTATGTGGAATGTGATTCAAAGAGAGTAAATGCAAAGAGCATCATGGGAATGATGACCCTGGGTCTGGTGCCAGGAGAGAAGGTAACGGTGACGGCAGACGGCGCGGATGAAGACAAAGCAATCAATGGAATTGAAAAATATCTGACAGAAGGCTGAAAGGCCCCAGTCAGTGGAGAAGATACATCATATATGGGAGAGCGTTTAGAAGCGCTTAAATGGGGAAATGAAGGCGGAGACTTATGGAGAGAAAGTCTCTGCCTTTCTGAATAGGAGGGGCAGATATGGCATTTACGCATTTGCATGTCCATACGGAATACAGCCTGTTAGATGGTTCCTGCAAAATTAAGGAATTGACAGCCAGGGCCAAGGAACTGGGAATGGACAGTATGGCGATTACGGATCATGGCGCCATGTACGGAGTCATTGATTTTTATAAGGCGGCCAGGGAGGTGGGAATCAAACCCATTCTCGGATGTGAAGTATATGTGTCTCCCGGTTCCCGGTTTGACAGGGAGACTGTAAGCGGAGAAGATCGGTACTACCACCTGGTTCTTCTGGCGGAGAATCATGAAGGATATCAGAATTTGATGAAGATCGTGTCCAAAGGGTTCGTAGACGGATTTTACTATAAACCCAGGGTAGACTATCAGGTTCTTGAAGAGTATCATGAAGGGATTATCTGCCTCAGCGCCTGTCTGGCAGGCGAGGTACAGAGATACCTGGAAAGGGGACTGTATCAGCAGGGCAGGGAAGCGGCTCTAAGGTATGAGAATATTTTCGGGAAAGGAAACTTTTTCCTGGAACTGCAGGATCATGGAATTCCGGCCCAGAGGACGGTGAATCAGGCCCTCCTTCGTCTTAGCAAAGAGCTGGATATAAAACTGGTGGCTACCAATGACATTCACTATACCTATGCGGAAGATATGGCGGCTCATGATATTCTTCTGTGTATCCAGACCAACAAGAAGGTGACGGATGAGAACCGGATGCGGTATGAGGGAGGCCAGTATTACTGCAAATCCGAGGAGGAGATGAGGGCGCTGTTTCCCTATGCCCAGGAAGCTCTGGATAACACCTATGAGATTGCAAAGCGGTGCAATGTGGAGATCGAATTTGGTGTGACCAAGCTGCCGAGATTTGATGTTCCGCAAGGGTATGATTCCTGGGGATATCTGAATAAATTGTGCGACGACGGAATGACGAAACGATACCCCGATGATGACGGGACTTTGAGAAAACGTCTGGAATATGAGCTGGATGTGATTCATACCATGGGATATGTGGACTATTTCCTGATTGTGTGGGATTTCATTCATTTTGCCAAATCCAACGATATCATGGTAGGGCCAGGAAGAGGTTCGGCGGCAGGAAGCATTGTGTCCTACTGTCTGGAGATCACGGACATCGACCCTATCCGTTATAACCTTCTGTTTGAGCGTTTTCTGAATCCGGAGCGTGTGTCCATGCCGGATATTGATATTGATTTCTGCTTCGAACGCCGACAGGAAGTCATCGATTATGTAGTAAGAAAATACGGTAAGGATCAGGTGGTGCAGATCGTCACATTCGGTACCCTGGCGGCCAGAGGCGTCATCCGGGATGTGGGGCGTGCCCTGGATATGCCTTATGCCCGCTGCGATGCCATTGCGAAAATGGTTCCCAGGGATCCTGGAATTACGCTGGAACAGGCGATCAAATCCAGCCCGGATTTGAGAAAGGCATATAAGGAGGATGAGGAAGTCAAATATCTGATCGATATGTCCATGCGTCTGGAAGGACTTCCAAGGCATACGTCCATGCATGCGGCAGGAGTGGTAATCAGCCGCACTTCCGTAGACAATTATGTGCCTCTTTCCAGAGCGTCTGACGGTACCATCACCACCCAGTTTACCATGACTACCCTGGAGGAACTGGGACTTTTAAAAATGGACTTTTTGGGGCTTAGAACCCTGACGGTTATTCAGGATGCAGTAAAACAGGTGGAGAAAAATAAGGGGATTCATCTGGATATGGGAGCCATTGACTACAATGACAAAAAGGTTTTGGAGGCCATCGGAACCGGCAGGGACGAAGGGGTGTTTCAGCTGGAAAGCGGCGGTATGAAAGGATTCATGAAGGAGTTAAAGCCAGAGAATCTGGAGGACATTATCGCCGGGATCTCCCTGTACCGTCCGGGCCCTATGGATTTTATTCCCAAGTACCTGAAAGGAAAAAATGACCGGGCATCCATCACCTATGACTGTCCTCAGCTGGAACCTATCTTAAGCCCTACCTACGGCTGCATTGTCTACCAGGAACAAGTGATGCAGATTGTCCGGGATCTGGCCGGATACACCATGGGGAGAAGCGATCTGGTGCGGAGAGCTATGTCCAAGAAAAAAGCATCGGTCATGGAGAAGGAGCGCCAAAATTTTGTCTATGGAAATGATGAGGAGGGAGTAAAAGGATGTATCAGAAATGGTATTGATGAGAAGACAGCCAACCTGATTTTTGATGAGATGACCGATTTTGCCAGGTATGCATTTAACAAATCCCACGCTGCCTGCTATGCGGTGGTATCCTATCAGACTGCCTATTTGAAATATTATTACACCACAGAATTTATGGCAGCTCTTTTGACCTCTGTGATGGATAACACCAGCAAGGTGTCAGAATACATTTTAACCTGCAGGCAGATGGGAATCGATGTGCTGCCTCCGGATATCAATGAAGGTGACAGCGGGTTTACGGTGTCCGGAACATCTATCCGCTATGGGATGTCTGCTGTCAAAAGTGTGGGGCGATCCGTAGCAGAGATGATCGTACGGGAACGGGAAACCAATGGCCCTTACCGCACTATGGATGATTTTGTAGGCCGCATGAGTGCCAAGGAGGTCAATAAGCGAACGCTGGAGAATTTTATCAAAGCCGGAGCCCTGGATACTCTGCCGGGAAACAGGCGGCAGAAATGTATGGTAGCGCCGGAGATGCTGGATCAGAAGACCAAGGCGAAGAAAAGCGTCATGGAAGGCCAGATGTCTCTGTTTGACTTTGCGGCGGAGGATGACAAACAGAATTTTCAGATTACGTTTCCCAATGTGGAGGAGTTTCAGAAGGAAGAACTGCTGGCGTTTGAGAAGGAGACATTGGGAATCTACATCAGCGGTCATCCTATGGAGGCCTATGAGGAAATGTGGCGGAAGAATATTACGGCGGTATCCACGGATTTTGTCATCAATGAGGAGACAGAGGAGGCAAAGGCTGCGGATAATTCCAGAGTTACCATCGGAGGAATGATTACAGGGAAAGTGGTAAAAATCACCAGGACAGGCCAGATGATGGCATTTGTCACCGTGGAGGATCTGGCAGGAAGCGTGGAGGTACTTGTATTTCCAAAAGATTATGAGAAGAACCGGGACGTGCTTGTGGAGGAGCAGAAGATATTTGTTCGGGGAAGGGTTTCCATCGGCGAGGATCCGGTAGGTAAGCTGATCTGTGAGCAGATCATTCCCTTTGAATGCCTGCCCAGGCAGCTGTGGCTGCAGTTTCCTGACAAGACAGCCTATGACAGAACCATCGACAAGGTGAAGGAATGTCTGAAGGCATATGAGGGGCCGGACAGCGTTGTAATCTATCTGGCAGCAGAGAGAGCCAGAAAAGTTCTTCCGGCTAATTGGAGAGTGGCCTGTGAATCCATGCTGCTTCAGGCATTATATCAGGTGCTTGGTGAAAAAAATGTCAGAGTGGTACAAAAAGGTATTGAAAGTATTGGAAAAATGGATTAAAATAATTCACGAATAAAACTCTTACGCCAAGGAGGTCAGAAGATGGCAAATAAGGTAAAGACAATCGGTGTATTGACTAGTGGTGGAGATGCTCCAGGAATGAATGCTGCCATCCGTGCTGTAGTTCGAAGTGCAATTAACAGAGGGATAAAGGTAAAGGGTATTATGAGAGGGTATGCCGGACTTCTGCAGGAGGAGATTGTAGACATGCAGTCCAGCAGTGTGTCCGATATTATTCATAGAGGCGGTACGATTCTGTATACGGCAAGATGCATGGAATTTACGACGGCGGAGGGACAGGCAAAAGGCGCTGAGATCTGTAAAAAACATGGGATTGACGGTATTGTGGTAATCGGAGGAGACGGCTCCTTCAGAGGTGCAGGCAAGTTGTCTTCTCTCGGCGTGAATACCATCGGGGTTCCGGGCACTATTGATCTGGATATTGCCTGTACGGAGTATACCATTGGTTTTGACACAGCGGTTAATACGGCTATGGAGGCGATTGATAAAGTAAGGGATACTTCTACTTCTCATGAGCGATGCAGTATCATCGAGGTTATGGGACGCCGGGCTGGTTATATCGCACTGTGGTGCGGATTTGCCAACGGCGCGGAGGATATTCTTCTTCCGGAGCGGTATGACGGTGACGAGCAGATTTTGATTAACCATATTATCGAGAACAGAAAGATTGGAAAAAAGCATCATATCATTATCAATGCAGAGGGAATCGGCCATTCTAGCTCTATGGCAAGAAGAATCGAGGCGGCTACCGGTATCGAGACCAGAGCGACAATCTTAGGCCACATGCAGCGAGGCGGTATTCCTACCTGTAAGGACCGTGTGTATGCTTCCATTATGGGCGCCAAGGCAGTGGAACTTCTAGCAGAAGGCAAGAGCAACCGTGTGGTGGCTTATAAAAACGGAGAGTATACGGATTTCGATATTCAGGAAGCTTTGGCTATGAAGAAGGATATTCCGGAGGATCAGTATGCTATCAGTAAGCTGCTGACCAGATAAAGGTTTCCGAACGAAGTCAGAGGGTAACTGTTCGGGGTTATCTGGACTGTTGCGTCAGTGGGACAAAATGATGAGGGGGCCCTAAAAGAAGAGGGCCTTCTCTTTTTATGGTTTGATGAGTCTCTCTTTGGATGAGGCAGACAAAAAGGGAAGGATAGGAACTATGGAAGAAAAAGTGGTTCTTTGCGGGGCCAATTCTTATGAGCAGAAATATTATTTTAATGAACAGTTTAAGGCCCTGCCGGAAACGGTCCGTCAGGAACTTCAGATTATGTGTGTGCTCTATACAGAGGATGTGGGAGGAATTCTGACTATGGAGTTTGATCCGGAGGGAAACCTGGAGTTCCAGGTATCTGCGGCGGATGGAGACTATCTGTTTGATGAGATCGGAAGCGCTCTTAAGATCAAACAGTATCAGTTAGAGAAGAGAGAACTTTTAGAGTCTCTGGAAACTTTTTACCGTGTGGTATTTTTAGGAGAGAAAATATAGAGATGAGGTTTGCTCTGAATCATAAATTAGTCATAGGAAACGTGGTGCTGGAGAATCCGGTGATTTTAGGCCCCATGGCAGGAGTGACGGATCTGCCCTTTCGGCAGATATGCAAAGAACATGGATGCAGTCTGATGTATACGGAGATGGTCAGTGCCAAGGCGATTCTGTATAAAAACCGAAATACAGGTCCTCTGATGGAGGTGGGAGAGCAGGAAGGTCCTGTAGCCCTTCAGCTGTTTGGTTCCGATCCGGAGATCGTCAGTGTCATGGCCGCTCAAGTGGAACATGGGCCCTACGCCTTGATTGACATCAATATGGGCTGCCCGGTGCCGAAGGTGGTAAATAACGGGGAAGGTTCTGCTCTTATGAAAGATCCGAAACTGGTGGAGAAACTTCTGACTGCATTGGTAAAGCGGGTAAAAAAGCCGATAACCATAAAAATCCGCCGGGGGTTTGATGAAGCCCACACCAATGCGGTGGAGATTTCAAAAATTGCGGAAAGCTGCGGAGTGTCTGCGGTAGCGATTCACGGACGGACCAGGGAGCAGTTTTATTCCGGAAAAGCTGATTGGGATGTGATACGCCAGGTAAAGGAGGCGGTAACGATTCCTGTCATAGGAAATGGAGATATTTTCACTCCTGAGGATGCCAGATTGATGATGGAACAGACCGGCTGCGATGGAGTGATGATTGCCAGAGGAGCCAAGGGGAATCCCTGGATTTTTTCAAGAACCCTTCATTACCTTAAGACGGGAGAGATTCTGCCGATTCAGGGCCGGGAAGAGTTAAAAGAGACCATTCTGCGTCATGGAAGACTTCAGGTTCAGCATAAAGGAGAATATTCGGGTATCAGGGAGATGCGCAAACATCTTGCCTGGTATACGGCGGGCCTGCCTCATTCTTCGGCTCTCAGAAATGAAGTCAATCAGGTGGAGACCTGGGAGGAATTTCAGAGGATGGTAAACGAGCGTTTGTGAATCGATTGAAAGTTTAAAGAAACCGGTCCGGCAAAAGCCGGCCGGTCTCATTTAAAATTATTTCCGTATGATGACAACCTGATCCGCCATTTTTTCCAGTCTGTTTTCATCCAGATAAATCCCGAATCCATAGCTTTTCCGATCAGGAGAGATGGGATTTCTCCGGCTGTCTGTGGGGATGCTGGTAACACAGGAATAGTAAAAGTCGGATTCCTGCTCTTTTTCTGTAGCTTCTACCCAGTCAGCGGACAGACCTACAGCTAACTGCTGCCAAATTGTGCATCCTGGTCCCACTAGGCTGTCATCCCCGATCATCAGCTTTGCTCCCAGGCGTTTTATCTGTTTGGCCAAAGCTACGGCATCAATGATTGAGGCGGAAGAACCGGGGTGGATATTGTAGATATCGCCCATTCCCTTTACGATCATTTCTTTTGCCTTTCTGGAGGGACGCATAGGATAGTCCGGAATCAGTGACAGGGGATGAACCGCACTTTGAAGCTGAACCCATTCATCGCGTTCCAGGTATGCCGGATCTTCGCAGGCATCTAAACCAGCCTCATAAAGACACCTTAAACTTCCTATTATATCAGACAGCTCTTTTTTGATTCCCCGAGGGCGATAGCCGCAATTTACATCACCGATCAAGCAGGTCTCCCTGCGTGAAAGATAACTTCTTACCTTTCGGATAATCTTACAGTCCAATTCTTCATTTCCAAACAGTTTTACCTTGATAAAGCGTGTTTTTTTGGCTGATATGGCATAGCGTACCTTCTGCTCTACAAAGTCCGGATCATCGCTGAGGATGACATAGACTCCATAGACAGGGGCGGTTCCGGAGATTCCCAGTAAATCCAGGGCGTTTTTCTTATTCTGTTTGCCCAACAGGTCAATCAGGCACATTTCGGTCATTTCGGTCATCCGATCCTGCCAGCAATCCAGACGATCCCTCAGATAGATAAGAGCGGAGCCGGCAGACAGTCCTACCAGTTCCCGAAGCCATGAACTCCATTCTTCAAGAGAAATGTCCGGATGATTAACCGAGATGATATTTTCTCCAAATCCTGTTTCCCTGCCGGCTTTTATAGATAGAATGACATGCTGACGGCTGGTCCAGGTACCAAAACTGAACTTTTTTGTGGCATTGACTTGATATAAATATAATCTTGCTTCCGTAATCTTGCAAATGGTCTTTGGACGATTACGAAGATGGGCAAGAAAGCCATCGTCCTGTGCCTGAAGCCATCGGCAAAGTTCCTGTTCTAATTGGTCTGCAATGGGATGCTCCTTCAAATCACCGATAGTGACAGGGGTCATCTGCAGAGGATCTGCCTCCAAATCGTAAAAAAGGCGGACCAGGCAGGGATCTGTCCCATATCCCGCATCAACAACATAGAGATAGCGGGAAGTTCGGATCCCCCTCCATCCAAAATTCATAGGATTTTTACCGGCTGCCTCAAATGCTTTCAGAAATACATCCCGGCCCGGGCATGCGGCAAGGAAGCAGGCTTTATTCTGGTGAATCGGATACCCTTTGACATCCTGCGAACAGTCCTGGCCTTCTACGGAAGAAGGAGCAGGCAGGTCTAAAAGTCCTAAAACAGTAGGCATTAAATCAGGGCTGCCGATTAATGTACGGCATATGGAGGGATTCAGGCCGGCGCCTCCGATAACTAAGGGGATCCCCACGGACTCTTCATACCACACATGTTTTGCCATCAGGCCATGGGATCCCATCATATCTCCATGATCTGCCGAGAGAATAATCAGAGTGTCATCATAGATGCCTTGTTCTTTTAACGTCCGGATCAATCTTCCGAATTGCTCGTCCAGACCGGAAACAGCGGCAAAATATTCCTTTGTGACCTGAAGAAGCTCTTCTTTCGTATATCCTGCAGGTTCATATGTGTGGTGACGGATATTGGTCAGATCCACATTGGCCTTCAGAGGGATTTCTTCTGTTTCGTATAAATCTAAGTATTTTTTTGGCACCATGTCATAAGGACTGTGGGGCGGATTCCAGGAGACAAAAAGGGCGAAGGGACCGTTACCATCATGTTTTTTAATATAATCAATGGCAATATCCGTCTCGTGTTCCGGAGACCATGTATCCGCCATTATCTGACAGGGGCTGTCCGTCCAGTAATGGGGAGTCAGGTGCTGATCCCATGCCCCATAGGAATACCAGAAATCAAATCCATGGCGTTTGGGGCCAGGAGGGGTATAGGCATCCCAATGAGATGCACCGGATTTCGGATTGGGAAAGTTGTTCTGTTCCGGCTCATCTAAGTGCCATTTGCCGATATACCCAGTGTGATAGCCGTTGGATTTCAGAATATCTCCGATGCAGATTTCTTCTTCTTTTAATCCCATGTGAAGTCCCGTCTTACAGTTGGTGAATACGCCTGTGGAAAGAGGATGTTTTCCTGTCAAAAGGCTGGCGCGGTGGGGAGAACATAAAGGAAAGGTGCTGACGGCATCCGTACAGTAAACCGATTGGGAGGCAAAGGCATCCATATTCGGTGTTTTTACAGGATCCTTTTCTGCAAATCCCATGGCATCCCGTCTCCATTGATCTGCAAACACAAACAAAAGATTCTTTTTTCTTCCTTTGGGGATAAAGAACGGATCTTCCTGTTTGAAGGCCCAATCCTTTAGCTGGCAGTACAGCTCCTCGGCAATCATGCGGAATCTGCCGTTGTGATATGAATTGGAGCACAGATTTGTCTGCTCATGAGGATCCGAGGACAAATCATAAAGTTCTTCCGCCACATTATCATAGATGTACTTAAAATTCTCTTTCACAATCATGCGCCGCATATCGCCGAACTGATGGTTTCCGCAGTAAACTCCGAATACAGGCTGTGCTTTTGGCTCCTTTCCTGTCAGAATGTTTTCTTTCAGAGAGCGTCCGTCCAGAGAATTTCCTGTTTCCAGACCTAAAATGTCAATGAGGGTAGGAACAAAATCCAGATGAGATACGGCAGTGTTCAGACGGCAGGAAGGGGTTCCCGGAAGGTGGAATATGGCAGGAACGCGGACTGCAGGTTCATACATTTCCATCTTTTGATACATTCCATGCTGACCCATATGCTCCCCATGGTCGGCAGTGAATACAACCATTGTGTTGTCTGCCAGCCCGCAGGAAGAAAGCGTGCTGCGGATCCGCCCGATCTGTTCATCGCACAGATGGGACAGAGCCAGATGGGCATGCCATCCCTGCTGCCATCCGCCCTCCGGCGGATAGCAGCCCAGCTGTGCCGCAGCCCCTTTTTTGCGGTTTTCCGGCTGTCCAAAGGATGCGCTTCCGGTTCCGGGCGGCAGGAAGATATCTTTTTCATCAAATAAATCCCAGTGCTCTTTGGGCACCACAAGAGGCGGATGGGGGGCCCAGAGATATAAGAACAGGGCAAAGGGTTTCTTATGTTCCATAATAAGGTAATCCACAGCCTTTGTCGTAAACCAAACATCCTTAAAATCATCCAGGTCATAGGGCCAGATGGAAGTGCGGGCATTGGAATAACGGTGTTTTTCATAAACTCCATCGGATAACTCGTCAATGATGGCCGAATCTTCCGGCTTCCGGTCAATGTCCAGACCTCGTTCCCTGGCATATGTACGGTAGGTATCGTCATCTTCCCAGGCGGCAAAAGGGAGAGAATCTTTTAACGCCGGTTTTACACTGATGTGATTCACACCGATGTGAGCGATTTCATAACCGGCCTTAAACAGCATCTGGTGAATGGTTTCATGTTTTTTTGCATATGTTCCAGGCAAATCGTTAAGCATCATTCCACTTTTAACAGGATTTATTCCGGTTGCCAGGGCAGTCCTGGCAGGGACACACAAAGGGCAGGCATCATAGGTCCGCTGAAATACGGCGCTTTCTTTTGACAACAGGTTCAGACAGGGGGTAACTTCTCTTCCCCCTGCTGACATTCCCAGTGTATCGGCCCGCTGTTGATCGGTCATGATGAATACCAGGTTTTGTTTCATAGGTTCACCTCTTTGCAAGTTGTTTGTTATTCGATAGACTGATAGCGGTCATAGGCTGTCTGATAGATATCAATATAATCCTGGAGATGCATCTGTTCCAGTTTCTTTAAGTATTCATCCCATTCAGATTCAATGCCGCCGTTTACAATCCAGTTGGCATAACACTGATCCACATAAGCATTGATATCGGTTTCCAGAGCAGAAATTTCATCAACTTCCTCCATTGTAAAATAAACACCGGGGAATACTTCTTCAGCAGGCACATTATAAGGCGCATAAAATTCATCCAATTCCTTTCTTTCCTGCAAATTGGCATTTAATTCCAATTTTGATGCAATTTCCATTGTGACAGCGCCTAAGCTGTTAACTCCTGGAGAATAGTCATGGATCATCTCAGTAAATGTCTTTCCTTCCGGTACAGGCAGATAGTGGTAGGTGCCGTCAGAACTTTTTTCCAAAGTACGTCCCAAAAGCCCCTGATCAATCTGAAGGGAGGTTTCCGGATGGAAATGCAGATCAATCCAGCGCATCAGAATTTCAGGATTTTGGGCTTTGTTGGTGATGGCGAAAGAGCCTTTGGCATTGATCGCCGACACATAGGTATTCCAGATCTGCTTTCCGTCTTTGCCTTTAAGCGGTGCGATGGCGATAAAATCATCTTTGTTGTTTCCGGTACTGGACGCAAGGCTCCAGGCCATGAAAGAACCGATATTTTTTTCGGGAGCCTTTAATTTGGCAGTGAATATGTTGAAGTCATGAGTGAACCCTTCCTTGTCTATCAGCTGTTTCGTATACAGATCATGGAAGTATTCGATCGCTTCCTTGTATGGTTCTGTGACAGCGGTATAAAGGACCTTGTCATCCTTTACAATGAAATGGTTCAGCTGATCCAGCTGTCCGAAACTTCCGAATAAGGAGAACAGGCCGTTTTCCTTTCTGCTATAAAGGAATGTAAACGGTATCTCGTCATCTGTCCGTCCGTCTCCGTTTAAATCATTGTCACGGAATGCAATGAGCACATCCCGAAATTCGTCCGGTGTTTCCGGTATTTCAAGCCCCAGTTTCTCCAGCCAGATTTTATTGATAAACAGTTTGTCATGGGTAGTGGGGGACAGTTCTGTTAAGGACGGAAGACTGTAGATATTGCCGTCCGGGGCAGTCAGTTGTTTCCGGTATTCCGGATTTGTGTCCAACAGATGTTTCACGTTAGGCGCATATTGTTCGATTAAATCATTCAGAGGAATCAGCATTCCCTGTGAACCGTACTTAATGACATCCACGTCGCTTAGAATTCCCTGCCCATAGAATGCGTCGGGAAGCTCGCCTGCAAATAACAGGCCCTTTTTTTCTTTCCATCCATCTTCGGAACTCATATTCCACTCGATGTGTATGTTGGTTTCTTCCTCCAGCTTTTGGAAGAACTCCAGTTCTGCGAAGTTTTTGTTATGTCTGGATTTGGCTGCCATTTCGTAGGTAACTGTCTGATTGACAATAGGCAGACCGGTCTCGTTAAAGGCGGCTGTTTCCTGTGAGGCTTCTGTCTGGCCTTCTGCGGCAGCGGCATGAGAAGACGGGGCAGCTGTAGCGGCAGGGGGCTGAGAAGTTTTTTGCGGGACGCATGCGGACAACGCTCCCAGGGCCATAGTGACGGACAGAGCCGTACATATGAGTTGTTTTCTGTTTCGTTTCATGAGATATCCTCCTTTTATTATATAGTTTATATATCATCCTTTCACCGCTCCGACCATAACACCTTTTGCAAAATATTTTTGAAGGAACGGATAGAGAACCAACACAGGAAGGGCAGATACAAGTATCAGGCCGTATTTAATCAGTTCGGCGGCTTTTTGCTGCTCCATCATGCTGTCGATGTCAGCCATCATATCAGCGGATGCCTGGTTCTGCACCAGAATACCGCGGAGTACCAGCTGCAAAGGATAAAGCCCTTCATCCCGCAGGTACACAAGACCATTCATGAATTCATTCCAATGGGCCACTCCATAATAAAGAACCAATACGGCAACGATTGATTTGGAGAGAGGCATGATGATCTTGCAGAAGAATTGAAAGTGACTGCATCCGTCGATAGAGGCCGCCTCATAAAGCTCTTCCGGAATATTATTTTGGATATTAGTCTTTGCAATAATTACATTAAATACATTGATTGCAGGAAGGAGCACCATAACCCACGGAGTGTCATACAATTTTATATTCTGCATCAGAATATAGGTAGGCATTAGACCGCCCTGGAAATACATGGTAAACATCATAAAGAAGGTAAAAAATTTTCTGCAGCAGAAGTTTTTTCTGGAAAGAGGATAGGCAAACATCATGGTAAGTACGATATTGATTACGGTTCCGACTAACGTGTAGAAAATAGTATTGCCGTATGCCCGCCATATTTTGGTATCCTCAAATATTTTTTGATATCCCAGAGTATTGAATCCCTTTGGAAACAAAACTACCTGGCCTGTGTTGATGTAATCAGGATCTGAGAAGGAGGCAATAATGATAAAATACAAAGGATAAAGTACGAAAAGAGTAATAATTCCCAGAAGAAGATAGTTAAAGATATCAAACAGCATATCGCTTCTGTTTTTTGATTTCCATTTTTCAAACATAAGTTTCACCTCCTACCACAGACTGTTCTCGCTGGTTTTCTGTGCAATTTTGTTGACGGTTACCAGCAGGATAATGTTAATAATATTATTAAACAGGCTGATTGCAGCGGAATAACTATATTGTGCATCGATCAGACCGATTTTATATATGTAAGTGGGAATGATCTCGCTGGCAGAGATATTCAGTCCGTTCTGCATCAAATAGGCTTTCTGGAAGCCGATGTTCATGATCTTTCCCATTTCCATGATCAGCATCATAGTAACTGTCGGCATGATACCGGGAAGATCAATGTGCCGGATAATCTGCCATTTGCTGGCGCCGTCTATTCGGGCGGCTTCATAGAGATCGGCGCTGATTCCGGCTAGGGCTGCAATATAAATGATAGCGTTCCACCCTGCATTCTGCCATACGCCGGACAATACAAAGATTGGGCGAAACCATCCAGGTTCACCAAGAAAAAACTTTTTTTCGCCGCCGAAAAATGCAATGATATTATTGATTAATCCTGTCCGCGGCGATAAAAAGATGTACAGCATGCCTGTCAAAACTACGATAGAGATGAAATGAGGACAGTAGGTCACTGTCTGCACGAAACTTTTAAATTTCTGATTTTTCATCTGATTAAGCAGGATTGCCAGCAGGATAGGGATGGGGAATCCAACCAGTATCTGAAGAAAACTTAAAGCCAGCGTGTTTTTAATGAGAGGCCAGAACTGGTAGGAATGGAAGAAACGCCTAAAATACTTAAATCCTACCCAATCGCTGCCCCAGATACCTTTGCTTGCATAGAAATCTTTAAATGCAATCTGGACTCCATACATAGGCAGATAATGGAATACGATAAAATAAATGGCAGGCAGCAGGCACATGAGAAGAAGCTGCCAGTCTCTTCGGACTTTTTTTTGAATTTGGACTGTTAATTTGGTTTTTACTTTTTTGTTCACGTTTCACACCTCCTGCTGAAAGTATATGTGGTGAAAATATATAATTGCAATGCACATTTTTTCAGAAAATAAACAAAAATTATGAAAAATACCGGATGGGTTTAAAGAAAAATGGCAAAAAATGCCCTAAAATAAAGGAAAATAGAAAGAAAAGATGTGCAGAATTTATATAGTGCGCATTTTTTGCCGGTTGCAAAATAGAAAAATGGTTGATACAATAAAAAATAATGTTTGCAGAAAGGTTCAGGAGATATTCATGAAAGGGTTGAAGTTTGACAGGCTATTCTTTAAATTTTTATTGTCCTATTTGCTTGTTCTCCTAATACCGGTTTTGTGCATAAATGGATTGTTTGGTTATCGGTTTATGAAATCTTATGAAAAAGAGGTACAATCCCAGGTAGATGCGGATGTTATTCATTTGGGCGAGATGATTGACATGGAGATGCAGACTCTGTCCACTACGGTGGATCAGATGTATATGTCTATGGATTTCAGCACCTATCATTTTGATGATAACCCTTTGGATGTAAAGGCTTTTATAAAAAATCTGTCGGTTTACAGTACAACCAATCCTTTTATCAGCGATATCGCCCTCTATTTAAAGGGTGAAGATTATATGCTGATCGGGCAGTCTTCCTGCCAGGTGGACTTTTTTATAAACCAGCTGTATCAGTTTGCAGATGTGGAGCCAGAGACATTTCGGGAGTTGATGCTGAATGGAGAAAAACGGGTGGTACTGCCTGCACAGACGGTATACATGCCAGGAAAAAGCAAGGAATATATTACGGTTTTGCAGCCTGTCTATACAGATTATCAGACGGTGCGGGGAACCAGCATATTTTTTATCGAGACTGATTTTGTGAAGGATGTGGCCAGAGACCGTCTGGAGCAGTATGGTGCTGTTTTTTGCATGAGGGATGAAGATGGGCTGCTGCTGTATATGTCGGATAAACTGTCTGAGGCGGATGGCGCAAAAGATATGGGACGCTTTTTTATATCAGAGTATGGTTCTTCGGAAAGTGGGTGGACCTATACTGCTTATGTGCCTAAAAATCAGCATTTTATGGAGAAGATCCAAGTGATCAATCAGGAACTTCTTTTTATTACGGTTCTAGTGCTTTTGGTTACCGGGGTCTTAATTTCCGTTATGATGCGTATGAATTATTCTCCAATCCGTAAATTAGGGGAAAAAGCCTCTTCGATGATGGATGATTCCGTATCCATGGGAGAACTGGAGACGATTTCCAGTACATTGGATTTTCTTTCTGATAGAAATCAATATCTGTCTCATAAGCTGGAGAACCATGCCTCGGTTGTCAAAAGCAGCCGGCTTCACCGGCTCCTGACCGGGCATTATATAAGCCGTGAAGATTTTAATCTGGATGTGGAAGACCTGGATCTGGGATATAAAAATGATTTGTTTTTCGTGGCGGTGGTCCAGATACACGGAAAAATCGAAGATTATGATAAGATTGCTCTGTATATGCAGGAACTTTTGTCAGAGTTCATGGAGAGTTTTTATACCTTTACTCCGGAACCAGATAAGATTATATGGATCAACGGCATTGAGAAAGGAAAAGAGAACCGGATAGAGTATTGTTTAGACAACATGCGTCTTACGGCAAAGAAAGAATATCATATAGAGTTGACCATTGGAGTCGGAGGTGTTTATTCTGGAACGATGTCGATTCCCAAATCCTATTTAGAGGCCAGAAGCGCTCTGGATTACCGGTTTGTAAAAGGAAACGGCAGTATCATCCAATATCAGAGTCTGCTGAATACGGAAAACTTCAAGCTGTCTTATCCGAAACGGCAGTTTGAACAACTTAAACAAGCGGTTTCTGCCTCGGATCAGGACATGATTCAACAGGAAGTGAGTTCGCTGGTAGACTATATCCAAAGCAGAAATCTGCCGCTGTTTGTGGCCAAAGGACTTTGTTACGATCTGCTCTGTGTGTTTACTAAAGAATCAGATTCTTTCTACTATATATTTTCGCAGTCTGCAGAGGTGTCAGACCTGATGCGTTTTGATACGGTAGATGACGTGATCAGGCTGATTCGAAAGTTAAGTAAGGAGCTTACCTCTAAACCGGAAACCCGGCCAAAGCAGGAAAATGATACGTTGCTGAAAGAGATTAAAACCTATATCTATGAAAACAGTCTTCGGTGTGACTTTTCCATACAGGAGACAGCGGAATATTTTCATATGCTTCTGCCGAATCTAAGCCAGTTTTTTAAAGACAGGACAGGACAGAATATTCTGGATTTCAGTACGGATTTCAGGATGAAGAAAGCCAAAGAACTGTTAGAGGACGATATGCTGACTCTTAAGGAGATCGGCCAGAGAGTGGGCTATTATAACGTGTCCAGCTTCATCCGCCGTTTTAAGCAGCTGAACGGTATGACGCCGGGAGATTACCGTAAATATAAATCCTGAAAAAACCACTGCTGAAATAACCCTGGAGATCCTTCAAACTTATGAAACTTGAAAGTTTAAAAGAAACGTGCTATAGTTTTATAAGTGGCAAATTTTACAATATTTGGAGGAATGAATGAATAATAACAGAGAATTATTTGAAGATGCACCAGTAGCGAAGGCAGTAGCGGTTATGGCCATTCCCACTATGATTTCCATGCTGGTAGTGGTGATCTACAACATGGCCGATACTTTTTTTATCGGACAGACCGGTGATCCTATGCAGGTGGCGGCAGTTTCCCTGGCGACGCCTGTGTTCATGGTATTTATGGCTTTGGGAAACTTATTTGGAATTGGTGGCAGCTCCGCCATATCCAGAGCTCTGGGTGAGAAAAAGCTGGAACGTGCCAGACAGATTTCATCGTTCTGCTGCTACGGCTCTCTGGGATTGGGTATCATCATGGCCATTCTTTTTTTAGCAGGAATGGATGTGATTTTAAAAATGATCGGCGCCAGCGAGAATACCATTGACTATGCCAGAAACTACTTAAGCTATATCGCATTCGGAGGCCCTTTTATCATGTTTGGAACGGCCTTCGGTAATATTTTAAGAGGGGAAGGCGCATCCAAGGAATCCATGATTGGAAATATGATCGGTACAATCACCAATATTGTGCTGGATCCTATTATGATTCTGGTATTTAACTGGGGCGTGGCAGGCGCGGCTGTGGCAACGGTCATCGGCAACATGGCAGCCAGTGCATTTTACCTGCAGTACTTTTTGAGAAAGAAATCCAGTCTCTCCATCCGCCTGAAAGACTTTCGGATGGGAGAGAGGATTGCGCTCAGTGTGGCTTCTATCGGAATTCCGGCTTCCTTAAACAATATCCTGATGAGCTGTGCCAACATTGTGCTGAACCATGTGTTGGCAAGCTATGGGGACACTCCGGTGGCTGCCATGGGTGTGGCTATGAAAGCCAATATGCTGGTAGTGCTTCTGCAGATCGGCCTCTGCGCCGGAATTCAGCCTTTGATTGGGTATAATTACGGAGCCAGAAATAAAGCGCGTCTGATGAAGGTATTCTGGTTCACAGGCGCATGCGCGGTGATTATGGGTACCTTGCTGACCGTATTTATGGTTATCGCCAGAGAAGGTATCATTCAGGCATTTATTAATGACGATGCGGTTATTGATTACGGAATCCAGATGGTGATTGCACTGCAGCTTTCTGGTCCGGTTATCGGAATCCTGTTTTTGTGTATTAATGTGCTGCAGGGAATGGGAAAAGCACTTCCTTCCTTGATCCTTACCATATGCCGTCAGGGGCTGGTATTTATTCCTCTGGTGTTTTTGCTGAACCAGATGTTTGGACTGGAGGGGGTAATCTATGCACAGCCTACGGCGGACTTTGTCTCGATTGTTCTGGCGTCGCTGCTCTGTATGAAGATTATCCGGAAATTTTAACGGGCCGGATGTACTACAGCGTGTTTGAGTGTTTCGTCTCATGGGGCGCTTCGTGGAAGAATTTCCTGTATGCCCGGAAAAAGGTGGAATAGTTTTTAAACCCGCACAGATAACAGATATGGGTGATGGATTCTTCTTCAAGAAGAAGCTGTTTTGCCATGAGAAGGCGTTTGCAGTTGATGTAGCCGCCGATGGTATAGCCGGTTTCCTGTTTGAAAAGCCGCATAAGATGATATTTGCTTAAGAAAAATGTCCGGGAAATCAGGTCCACGTTTAAATCCCAGGACAGGTGCTGGTTGATGAAGTCCGTGATTTCAACAATTTTGGGATTAAAATGGCTGGCGGCGAAGTAATTCTGTCTGTGGGAAAGGGCGGTGCGGTTTAAATGAATGAGAAATTCCAAAAACAGCACCTGACAGTATAAATCATTGGCATAGGCCTCTTCCGTGCTGGCTTTTTCCAGAAGCCGGATGGTTAAAAAAAGGCTGTCTGCTTCTGCCGCACCCATGCGCAGGACGTTGGAATGTGCCTTTGCGGCGCAGCGGAAGCATTCACTTAAGTCGTAGTCTTGTGTCTGGTAAGAGTTTAAAAAGTCAGGAGAAAGGTATACGATGATCCTGTCATAAGGTACAGACTGGTCGATGGCGGGACGGTGAATCTCCCCATGATTTACCAGCACGATGTCATAAGGCATCAGCCGGTAAGTACGGCCTTCTATGGTGTAATCCACATGGCCGGACAGAAAGATGATGATTTTATCGAAATCATGGTAATGGAATTCAAATTCTTCGTCAGGAATATCGGTCAAATGAAACAATTTAAAATCTGAGTTTAAGTATCCCCGCTTTTCATAATCTGTTTCTCCTGAAAGCGGGGAGTTTCTTTTTGTCTGTTTATCCATAATTTTTGTGATAATTTCCTTTTCTCGTATTTTATGTATTCCCAAAATCTCTCTGTCACTTGCTGCCGGCGATGATTTTTCGGGAGTATTTGCTTTATCTTACAGTATACAGCAGGATTTGCAATATAGAAAGCACAAAATGGATAGAAAAGTAAAATCATGGAGCATATACTGGGAATAGAAAGGAACCATTTAAAGGGTATCTCAACTGTTACAATAGAAATGTGGGTAAGGAAAAGGAGAAAGGTATGAAAATCGTATTAGAAAAATATCACGGGTTAGGAAATGATTATCTGGTGTTTGATCCCAACAAAAATTCCCTGAAATTATCGCCGGAAAATGTACGTCTGCTCTGCGACCGGCATTTTGGAGCAGGTTCTGACGGGATTCTGGAGGGACCGATTCTTGAGAAAGAGCCTTTGGAAGTGAAAATCTGGAACCCCGATGGCAGTATTGCTGAGAAAAGCGGAAATGGAGTCCGGATTTTTGCAAAATATTTAAAGGATGCCGGGTATGTTCAGAAGCAGCATGTGGTATTAGGCACCGAGAGCGGACAGGTGGAGGTATGGTATCTGAATGAGGAGGGCACCAGGCTGAAAGCGTCTATGGGAAAAGTATCCTTTTGGAGCAATGAAATTCCTGTAACTGGACCGGTCAGAGAGGTGGTAAATGAGACGCTTATCTTTGGGAAGATTCCGTATAAAGCTACCTGCGTCAGCATCGGGAATCCTCATGTGGTGATTTTCCTAGACGAGATTTCCAAAGAGCTGGTTTGTCGGATCGGTAAAAATTCTGAGACGGCGGAATATTTTCCGGAGCGTATTAACACCCAGATTATGAAGGTAATTGACCGGAATACAATTGAGATCGAAATCTATGAGAGAGGAGCCGGATACACGCTGGCCTCCGGCAGCAGCGGATGTGCGGCGGCAGCGGCAGCATACCGTCAGGGCCTGACAGATTCAAAAATGTATGTGCGCATGCCGGGAGGAACCCTGGAGATTGAGATTCTAAAAGACTGGAACGTATTAATGACCGGGGATGTGGGATATGTGGGAAAAATATCCGTCGGAAATTCGCTGTGCGAGGAGCTGAGGGCTCTGGAGTGAAGGAATAAATGGATGATATATCATCTTATCCATTATTCGACAATTAAGGCTGATTTCTTGAATCCATATATGGCTTTATGGTATAATCTTGATAAAGATTATACCAGCGCCGGTTCGCGTCCGAACGAAGAGAGGACAAAATCCGAAGCGAACCGTGTGCATCCCCTGGAGGGAGCATGTCCGGAGGACATGGTATAATCTTGATAAAGATTATACCAGCGCCGGTTCGCCACTGACCATAGGACGGTGAACTGTAAGATTGAAGGGAAGAGCCATGCCGAAAGGATATATAGGAATTGATATTGGAACAAGGCAGGTAAAGATGGTTCAGTGTCGAGATCATGTTCTGTACAGAGAAGAGACAGAGTCGTTTCCGGGGTATTTTATGAAAAACGGGAAGCTTATGTCCATGGAGATGATGGCAGAATTCCTGAAGAAAATGGCGAAAACTTACGACTTCAGATGCCGCAATTGCTGTCTGCTGCTTCCCGATCAGGTTACATTTACCAGAAGATTACGGATGTCGGCTATGCCAGTGAATCATTTAAAGTTAAATCTGCCTTATGAATTCCATGATTTTATCAGAGATAAAAAGGAAACATATATTTTTGATTATGCAGTAATGGATATGATTTATGATGAAAAGAACAAGCCGGTTTCCATGGATTTGATGGCGGCTGCCGTCTCAAAGAGAGTGATGGAAGAATACAGGCAAATGCTCCGGTTGGCCGGGTGGAAATTAAAAGCCGCGGCTCCGGCAGCATTTGCCTATTCCAATTTAATCAGAGAATATGAGAAAAGGCAGGGGATAGAGGAACCTGGAGATTACTGTTTTGTGGATTTGGGATATTGTGTTACAAAAATTCTGTTTTTTCACGGAAAGGGTTTGGAGGCCTGCCGCCGGATAGAAAATAGTCGGATAGCAGGAGAGGGATTCGGATTTTATGAGTCTATGGGAATGGAAATCAGGAAAACGCTGCAATTTTACTATTACCGCAATCAGGGAAGAAGGATGACCCGGATTTATTTCTGCGGAGGCAGGGCAATGGAAGAGAATTTCTGTGAAACTGTGGCGGAATATGTCTCTTTAAAACCAGGGTATGTGGGAGAACTGATTTCTGCGATGGAAAGCCAGAAAGGAACCATCATAAGTCCCGCGGCAGCAGGCGTCACTTTTTATCTGTAACGTGTGCGGCAGAGTAAAAACAGGAGGGAGTGTATGAAGAGAGAAATATATCCATCAAAACAGACGGTAAATTTGGCAGAGTGTGGGAGGGCGCCGGAGCGTTCGGGCCTTGTGCTGCCATTGTTTTTCATATGTTTGATTCTGCTTGGAATGATTATAGGCGCGAGTATCCTCTGGCCTTTAAAGAGATTGGAAAATCTGAGGACGGATATAAGAAGGAAAAAGGAAGAACTGGCCAGATATCAGGAATATAATGAGGACTATTATCAGGTGGAAGAGCGTTATGGACAGTATTTTTGCACTTATTTGACAGAAGAGGAGGCTGATATCATAGAGCGCGGGCCGGCAGTAAGACTGATGGAGGAAAAGACAGCTGCTTATGGAGGAACAAAGAGCCTGGAGATTCAGGACAATACTTGTCGTGTGGTGATTGAAGCGATGCCATTATCCGGACTTTCAAGCCTGATGCAGGAATTGGAGGCAAGTCCTTTGACCAGGCAGGTTACGGTAGCTGTGACGGCAGCCAGAGAGAATGAAACGGATGAGGGCGGAGGACAGACAGTAACAGCGGATCTGACGGCGGTGTTGGTTGAAGCGGAGGAATATTAGCTTTGAAAGAGATGGATGATTGAAATACAGGAGGGGAACATGTGATCAGCCGGAAATTTACGTTTCAGGACAATTTTTTGCTGGCAGCTGCCTTTACGCTTCTGGTGGCAATCGTTTGCTATATTTTTGTGGGAAAGCCTTTGTTTGCAAAGATAGAGGATGCCAGGCGAGAGCAATCGGCAGTGGAGGACGAACTGGAAATTCAGAAACATATGGCAGAACGAAAGGACAGCATGAACCTTCAGATGGAACAAAAACCGCAGAAGGGAAAAGGAGAACTTGGCGCCTACAATAACCTTACTTGTGAGATGAAAGAACTGGGAGAGATTCTGGCAGAGGCGAAGTCTTATGAGTTTCATTTTTCTCAGGAAGAATTCTCGGGGAATATTGTGCGGAGGGATATTCTTGTATCATTTCAGACGGATTCCTATGAACAGGCCAGGGAGATTCTGGAGGCAGTGGAAAACGGAAAATACCGCTGTCTGGTAAAAGCGATAGATTTGACAAAAGAACAGGAGATAGTTTACGGGAATCTGCTGGTTACATATTATGAAACGGCAGAGGAGGAGTACAAGGTTGTAATGGACGGCGGCCTGGAAAGCCAGGATGACAGAGAGGATGAAGACGGCAGAAGAAGGGAGGATGAGGACAGCAGAGGCGGTCTTGCAGGAGATGATTGGAAATGATAAGGAAGGCAAAGTGGGAGAGGGCTGCAGAAAAGATGAGAAGCCAGAAGGGCGCATCTCTTTTTCTGGTCCTTATATTCTTTTTGGTTTGCGTATTGGCTGGCCTGGCGGTTCTTTCCACAGCACAATCTTATGAGAAACGTACAGGGACAAAAGCGAAAGAACAATCCGAATATCTGGCGCTTTTATCAGCTGTGGAATTTTTGAAAGGGCAGCTGGAACTTTGTGAAGGTGAATGGAATCCGGATACATCCGGAATGGATGCAGAGATAGAAAACAAGGTACAAAGAGAATTGCTGGTCACGATTCAGGAATTTTGTAAAGACTATGTAAACCACCCGGCAAAGGCAGAGAAGGAGATTTATCTGACAATTACTTTGAAGAATGAGCTGGCCGAAGACCTGAACGAAAATCAGGTAATGCCAGATGTGGAGATTCACATAATCGTTGAACCAGATACAAAAGGGAAAGAAAGGCCAGAGGAATGGGATGAAGAAAATTCGGAGAGAGATTCAAAGGCAGGCACGGGAGAAGAAACGGAAGAGGGAACAGAAGAAACATTCGAGGAAGCCCAAGCGCATCGAATTCCGATTCACATAAAGGCAGTGTGTTCTTTGAAAGAAACGAACAGCAGTATGATGAGTTTGACTGTAACAGGAATGATCATTTACCAGGCAGAAGAATGGATGGAAGTATATTTGGAGGAGATGGTAACAGGGAGATGAATTTATTAAAATTATTTAGGAGGGCTTTATGAGATATACGGACTATAAGTTTCATGTGCCAGAGGAGAAGATTGTAAGGCTGATCGTGGATACTCGAGAATGTGGGAATGATAGCAGCCCATTATGGAAAAAGGCGTGAGGACGGTATGGAGCGCTGCTACAGGGACCCAGAAAGAGTTCTTTACGCAGCGGTGAGACCTGGGTAGTGGGAGACAGCCCGGTAGTAGGACTTCTTCTGTATGAGCACCGATTTGACTTTGAACGGGTATATCCTGCACGAAACATTGGGCAATTAGTACGGGGTATACTATGACTACCCGGAGAATGAAAGCTTATTCATTTACAGCAAAAAGAGGGAAACGTGTGCCGCAGATTATCTTACAGGGAAACTGGGTGGAGCAGAGGGGCTTTGAGATTGGCTGCAGCGTGTCTGTGGAGTGCCATCAGAATAAACTGGTTATCCTGAAAGAATAAAAAGGAAAAAATGCCGGGAGACAGGTTCTTGGCTTATTGTAATTTGCCGGAAGGCTGTGTATAATAGAAATAGATAACAGGGCTTTTGGATCATGCAGAGTTTTCCGGCAGTGATTTGTTGAAAGAAAGCAGGTGGATAAAATGGGAGACATGGAAACAAAGCAGACAAAATGG